>CAZHFS010000213.1:0-2928 GCA_964531885.1 uncultured Propionivibrio sp. | reverse complement strand
TTGCCGTGCCGCTGCTCAACCGGGCGCAGAATCTGGTCGGGGCGATGATCCTGTTGCGTCACGCCGAAACCGACGCCAACCGCCTGAGCTTCATTCATGCCTTGTCGGGCTCGGCCGCCGTTTCCCTGGAGGCCAAGGAGTTGATCCACGCCCAGAAACGGTTGTTCGATGCACTGATCCAACTGATTGCCGGGGCCATCGATGCCAAGAGCCCGTATACCGGCGGCCATTGCGCACGGGTGCCGGAAATCGCGCAACGCCTCGCACAGGCTGCCTGTGCAGCGGATGCGGGGGCTTTCGCCGGCTTCCAGATGAGCGAGGAGGCGTGGGAGTCCTTGCGCATCGCCGCCTGGCTGCACGACTGCGGCAAACTGACGACGCCCGAATACGTGGTGGATAAAGCCACGAAACTGGAGACGATCTACGACCGGTTGCATGAAATCCGCATGCGTTTCGAAGTGCTCAAGCGCGATGCCGAAATCGCCTGCCTCCAGGCCGTGGCTGCGGGCACTCCGGAAAGCCAGGCACGCGCCGAGCTGGCTGCCACCTGGGCGCAACTCGATGAAGAATTTGCCTTCGTTGCGGCGTGCAACGAAGGGGGGGAATTCATGGCGCCGGAGAAGGTTGCGCGCCTGGAGCAAATTGCGGCGCGCACCTGGCTGCGCACCCTCGATGACCGAATCGGGCTGGGCTACGAAGAACGGGCGCGCAAGGCGCGCCATCCGGCGCCGTCCTTACCGGTGACCGAGACCTTACTGGCCGACAAACCCGAGCATCAGGTCCCATGTGCCCCTGCTGAGCGCATTCCGGCGGATAACCCCTACGGTATCCGGATGCCCGCGCCCGAGCTCCGCTACAACCTTGGCGAACGCTACAACCTGAGCATCGCACGCGGTACGTTGACTGCCGAGGAGCGCTACAAGATCAACGAGCACATCGTTCAGACCATCGTCATGCTCGGGCAGTTGCCGTTCCCGCGGCATCTGCGCGAGGTGCCCGAGATCGCGGACAACCACCACGAAAAGATGGACGGGACGGGGTATCCGCGCCAGCTACGCGGCGAAGATATGTCGGTGCTGGCCCGGATCATGGCGATTGCCGACGTTTTCGAGGCGCTGACGGCGGTTGACCGGCCCTATAAAAAAGGCAAAACGCTGTCCGAGGCCCTGGATATCATGGCCCGTCTGCGTGACCAGCAGCACATCGATGCCGATCTTTTTGCCCTCTTCATCGATTCCGGGGTGTGTTTCGACTACGCGCAGCAATTCATGCGCCCCGAGCAAATCGATGCCATCGATGTCCGCCGTTATGCAGGCCAACCTGCCGGAGCGTGATGCGGTGGTGCCGGCGGTGTGTTGCGCGAGGCGGCAGGGGGTTAGTGCGACCCCACTTGCCGCTGACGGGGTGGCGCGCCGGGACTAGCCCGCGCAGACGCGGTTGCGGCCTTCTTCCTTGGCCCGATAGAGCAAGGCATCGGCGCGGGCCAGCAGGGCCGGTGCGTCGTCGTCAGCCTGGCACTGGGTGACGCCAAAACTGGCGGTGACGCAGATTTCCCGTCCCTGGTACTGGGTGCAGCAAAGCTCGATGCGGTGCCGCAGACGCTCGGCGAAACGGATGGCTTCCTCAAGCGTTGTTTCGGGAAGGACGATGACGAACTCTTCGCCGCCGTAGCGGGCGGACCAGTCGAGCTGTTCGCGCAGTTCAGCGCGCAGGCGCATGCCCACGGCGCTCAGCACGGCGTCGCCGGTGGCGTGTCCGTGTTCGTCGTTGATCGGTTTGAAATGATCGACGTCCATGAAAACGACGGACATTGGCCGGTCGTAGCGCGCAGCGCGCACGATCTCGGGGGGGAGCCACTCCTCAAGGTAACGCCGGTTGTAGCAGCCGGTGAGCGTGTCGGTGAGCGACAGTGCCCGGACTTCGGCCAGCGCCTCTTCAAGTTGCCGGGTGCGTTCGGCAACCTGCGTGTCCAGGGTGTCGATATGGTGACTGATGCTCGTCTGCAGTGTCCTGAAGCCATCGGAGACCAGATCGAGTTCATCGCGGCCACGGTGGTTTGGCCGGTCGAGGTCAAGCGGGGTGCCCAGTTCGTCGGGGGTTAAGCGGCGGACAAAATGGGCGATGCGTTCCAGAGGGTACTGTAGTTCGCGTTGCAAGATGAGGTGAAGGAGGCCGAACATCAGCGCTAAGAGGGCCAAGTGGCTCAGGAAGGCCTGGATGGCGTGTTCTCGGGAAAGCTCGCTGAGATGGGCGTTGTCGGGATAAATCTCAAGCGTGCCGATGCTGCCCTTGGCAGCGGTCGGGTAAGGGATCGGCACGCTGCGTGGCTGGCCAGTCGGGGCGGTGGCGCTGCGGCTGTGCTCGAACGCCTGACCGGTGAGCGTTTTAAGCCGCACCAGGGCGACATCCGGGCGCTCGGCGATGGCCTTGAGCAGCCGGCGGATCGTCTCGGGTTCGATGTCCCAGACGGCGATGGCGAGCAGGTTAGCGTACGAGAGGGCGAATTCATCAAGCGCTTTGCCTTGCTCGCGTTGTTTCGCCGTGTATTGCCCCAGGCCTTGAATGAGTGCGATGAGGATGGCACCGAGAACCGCAAGCCAGGCGGTTTTACGCAGGATGCGGCGAGCAAGGGGCTGGAAATCCCGATCGGTCATGGAGGGCTCCCGGAGGGCGGGGCGTCGAGCAGGCGGCGAAATGAGAAATCGTAAGCGCGAAGGCCAGGATTCAGGACTTTGCTGAACGGGCGAAAGTCGACATCGTAACGGTTTTTGCCAAATCGCTCGGTAAAACGTTGTGCCTCCTGCGGGGAGAAGAGGATGGACATCGACTGGCGCGTCGAGCGTCCTTCATCGGCAAAGTCGCGGCCGCGGTGATAGTCGTAGAGCATGACCATGGCCCAGGCGCCGACCGTGAAATGCCCGCCGGAGA
>CAZHFS010000212.1:0-5445 GCA_964531885.1 uncultured Propionivibrio sp. | reverse complement strand
ACATCGATGTTGGCATCCTGTTTGTCGATTATCAACTCAAAACCTACGTCATTACCGGTATTGCCGCGGCAATCGCACACTATTACTGGCAGCGTTACATGGATCGAAGGGATGCGGCCGCTGGAGTGACATATTCGGATGCATCGGTCGAGGTGAGTGATAAGGACGCGGGCGTTGCGCCCCCAGGACCAAAGATTTTCGCGATTCTGCCAATGCTGCCGCTATTTTTTCTCCTCGGTTGCGGCGAGTACGGGATCAAATCGCTGAAGATGACGGTTGTCACCGCCATGTTGCTGAGCCTGGCGATCAGCATGCTCTTCGTATTGGCGCAAAAGCGTGATGTGAAGCAGACATTTGCGACGACGCAGTCATTTTTTAAAGGTATGGGCGATCAGTTCACCATGACAGTGACGTTGATCGTCGCAGGTCAGACCTTTGCCTATGGCCTACAGTGCATCGGTGCCGTGAGCGATCTCGTGAATGCCTCGCAAAACCTGGGGATTAGC
This sequence comes from uncultured Propionivibrio sp., assembly GCA_964531885.1. Classification (GTDB taxonomy): domain Bacteria; phylum Pseudomonadota; class Gammaproteobacteria; order Burkholderiales; family Rhodocyclaceae; genus Propionivibrio. The sequence goes on along the minus strand of CAZHFS010000212.1, from coordinate 4,939 downwards.
GCATCCTTGATCCTGTTGCTGATTTGTGGGGTGATTGTCATGTTCAGCGTTGTCATGGGGTCGGGTGTTGCCCCCATGTTTGCCTTCTCGCCCTTGCTTCCGGATATCGCCAAGGGGTTAGGTGGTAATCTCGTCCAAATGCTGCTCGCCGTGCAGAACTCGGCCAGCTTAGGCCGTTTGATGTCACCGATCACAGCAGTCATCGTCGCGGTGTCTGGCCTGGCAAGATTGAATCCGGTTGATCTGGTTAAGCGCAATTCGGTTCCGGTCGTTGTGTCAATGATCGTGTCGTTCGTTTGCGGTTTGACACTCCATGGCGCATGAACAATGCTGTGATCTTGGGTAGAACTCCTGTGTGCTTGTGATAAAAAAAAGCCAAGCCCTCTATTCGGGCTTGGCCTTTTTCCTTGTTATGTGTATTGCCGTTGCGCTTACGGTGCTCTACGTAACGTACTAAGGAGGCTGTTGGAGCAACCCAGCGATTGGGAGATTGTTTGTGCTGCTTCGCTGATGGCTTTGATGAAAGTAGTTAAGGCGGGTTCGACAAAGCGGAGGGTGGGGCCTGAGAGGGCAAGAACGGCGATTAACCTGGCCTTGTGATCAAAAATTGGGGAGGCAACAGACGAAGCATCGCTGGCGCGCTCGCCGTGCGAAACTGCATAGAGGTCTTCACGAATTGCTTTGGCGACTTCCGGGTTGAGTGCGGCTTCCGGCTTCAAATCAGGCTGAAAGGCCAGAAAGACTTTTCCGGCTGCGCCTCTTTCCAAAGGGAGTTCGTCGCCGATCTTTAGAACTCGCCTCAAGGGTTCAACACTCTCGATCCGCTCGATGAGGACACGGTTTACCCCGTTTGTTACGAATAGATTCACTGATTCGCCGGTTATGTCACGGATCGAGCGCATGTGCGGAAGCGCCAGAGAGCGGAAGTCGAGTCCGGCCAGGAAGGCTTTGCCGGCAGACAGTGTTTTGACTCCGAGTCGGTATTTCCCTGTCTCCTGATCTTGAATCAAATAGCCGCGGTTTTCGAGTGTGGCCATTGTGCGGTGCGTTGTCGACTTTGATAGGCCGACCATCTGGCAAATATCAACAATCCGAAGTTCCGTGCTGCGTTCGTTGAAACACTCAAGGATGTCGAGCGCTCGCTCGATCGATCGCGTAAAGCTGGCTCTTTCCTGCATGGATGGAATCCTGTTTTTGTTTGGGCAGGGGGTGGTAGGTCTGTTTAGTTGATTTCTTCGCGACGCAGCATGAACACGTAGCGGTCGCCTGCTTCGGTGTCGAGCCAGGTAAATGGGAGCTCAGGGTAAGCTGCCTCGAGTGCATCGCGGTTGTGTCCGATCTCGACGACGAGGATCCCGCTTGGATTTAGGTGCTCTCTGGCTTTGGCAAGGAGGTTACGGGTGAAATCAAGTCCGTCTGGCCCGCTGGCCAAAGCAAGTTGCGGTTCCTGGCGGTATTCTTGCGGCAGACATGCCATGGATTCGGCATTAACGTAGGGCGGATTTGAAATGATCAGGTCATATTTTCGGCCGCTGATGGCCGAGAACGCGTCAGACTCGATCAGGTTGAGACGGTGCTCGAGTTCATAGTCACTCACATTTCGTTGGGCGACTGCCAGAGCGTCAGTTGAAATGTCTATGGCATCAACGATGGCTTCCGGGAAAGCGTGCGCTGCGAGAATTGCAAGGCACCCTGAGCCGGTACAGAGATCCAGGACACGAGCCACGGCCCAAGGGTCATTGATCCACGGGCTCAGTTGCTCGCGGAGGAGTTCGGCGATGTGCGAACGCGGAACAATGACGCGCTCGTCGACGTAGAAGCGGAAATCCCCCAGCCACGCCTCATGCGTCAGATAGGCGGCAGGGACGCGGTCTTTAATGCGGCGCTCAATGATGTCGAGCACTTGACCACGCTCTTCCTGGGTCAATCTGGCGTCGATGAACGGAGTCAGGTTGTCGACCGGCAGGTGCAAGGTGTGCAGAACGAGATAAACAGCCTCGTCCCAAGCGTTGTCGGTTCCATGACCGAAGAAAACGCCGGCTTCCGAGAAGCGGCTGACTGCAAAGCGCAACAGGTCGCGCACGGTGCGCAACTCATTTCGGGCTTGGGTATAGATCATTTATCTTGCTCGACGAGTAGATTCTCGAGAATGCCACGGTAAATTGCTGAAAGACGTGGCAAATCGGCAACGGCAACGTGCTCGTCTATCTTGTGGATAGAGGCGTTGACCGGACCGAGTTCAATGACCTGCGGACAGATCTCTGCGATGAAGCGTCCGTCCGAGGTGCCGCCGGTTGTTGATAGTTCGCAGCCAAGGCCTGTGACCTCGCGAATCGCTTGCTGAGCTGCTTCAACGAGAGAGCCTGTGCCCGTCAAAAACGGTTTTGCGCCGAGCGTCCAGACCAAATCATAGGTGAGGCCGTGCCGGTCAAGGATGCCGCACAGGCGTGACTGTAATTCTTCCGGCGTGCTGCAGGTGGCAAATCGGAAGTTGAACAGAATTTCTACGTCGCCAGGAATGACGTTGGTGGCGCCAGTTCCGCCGCGTATATTGGAAATCTGCCATGTCGTCGGCGGGAAAAATTCGTTTCCTTGATCCCACTCCGTTTCCGCCAACTCGGCAATCGCTGGGGCAGCCAAGTGAATCGGGTTTTTTGCGAGATGTGGGTAGGCGATGTGTCCCTGAATGCCCTTGATCGTCAATTTTCCGGAAAGCGAGCCGCGACGGCCGTTTTTGACGGTATCGCCGAGCTGTCGCGTGGCCGTTGGTTCGCCGACCAGGCAATAGTCGAGTTTATCTCCGCGCGCTTTGAGCGCCTCGGTGACCGCTACCGTGCCGTCGACGGCATCGCCTTCTTCGTCCGAGGTCAGGAGAAAGGCGATTGATCCCTTGTGATCGGGAAAACGGGCGACAAAACTTTCTGTGGCAGTCACAAAGGCGGCCAACGAGCCCTTCATGTCGGCGGCACCACGCCCGTACAACAAACCGTCACGAATGTCGGGGGTGAAGGGATCGCTTTGCCATTTTTCTTTCGGTCCCGTCGGCACAACATCGGTGTGGCCTGCAAAGCAGAACAGGGGAGAGGATTTTCCACGGCGCGCCCAAAGGTTGCTGACCCCACCTCGGTCGATACGTTCACAGACAAAGCCGGCCCGTGCCAGCCGTGCGCTTATGTGGTCAAGGCAACCTGCATCCTCCGGTGTGACGGATGGGCGAGCAATAAGCTCACAGGTGAGCTCAATGGTCGCATCTCCGGTTGTCTCCGGAGCGAAATTATTTTGCATGCTGTTCTTCAGGTGAGTCGTTGAAACTAAGCGAAAATTCCTTGAAGGAGGTTCCGTTGACATTGGTTTCCGAGAAATCCAGAGGGGTTTCAATGCGCAACGGTTCTTCTTTCTTGATGTCCGGAATTTCAGAGTTGTTGATGAGCCAGGAGAGATTGGTCGGCGAATCCGAGTTGGCCAAGGCCTCGTCCAAGGTGATCACGTTTTCGCGGAACAGGCGGAAGAGGTCTTGCTCGAAGGTTTGGGAACCAGGCGCCAGGCTTTGTTCCATAGCCTCCTTGATGGCCATCACTTCGCCTCGCTCGATCAGATCCTGAATGTGGCGGGTGTTGAGCAACACTTCCGCTGCCGGAATGCGTTGTCCGTCAGGTTTCTTGACGAGGCGTTGTGAAACCACAGCCTTCAAGCTGGCAGCTAGGTCAAGGTAGAGCGAGGTGCGGTTTTCCAGCGGGAAGAAGTTGATGATCCGGTTGAGGGCGTGATAACTGTTGTTGGCATGCAGGGTGGCAAGACAGAGGTGACCTGTCTGCGCGTAAGCGATCGCTGCCTGCATCGTTTCCTTGTCCCGGATTTCGCCGATGAGAATGCAGTCCGGGGCTTGGCGCATCGCGTTTTTAAGCGCTGATTCCCAGCCGAAAGTATCCATGCCGAGTTCGCGTTGATTAACGATGGACTTCTTGTGCCGGAACAGAAATTCGATCGGGTCTTCGATGGTCAGGATATGCCCGCTGCGGTTGGCGTTGCGGTGATCGAGCATCGAGGCAATGGTCGTGGACTTGCCTGAGCCCGTTGCGCCGACAATCAGGATCAGGCCGCGTTTTTCCATGATCAGATCCGGCAGGATTGCGGGCAGTCCGAGCGAATCGAGAGGCGGAATGTTGCCTTGGATGTAACGCACGACGATGGAAATCGAAGCACGCTGGCGGAAGAGATTAACGCGGAAATTGCCGACTTTCGGTACGCCGAAGGAGAGGTTCATCTCCATCGTGGCCTCGAACACCTTGGCTTGCTCGGGGTTCAGCAGTTCAGCGGCGATCTTCTCGATCATCGCCGGATCCATGTTCTGCTGGTTTACCGGTACGGTATTGCCTTGAATCTTGATGTGGATTGGTGCACCGGCAGAGATAAAGATGTCCGAGGCCTGTTTGTCGGCCATTAACTGAAACAGTTTGTCGAGGATCATGGTCTTTCCACCGGTGCGGGAACGGCTTAGTCGCCGCGCAAGAGGTCGTTGATGCTGGTCTTGGAGCGGGTTTGGGCGTCAACTTTCTTGACGATCACGGCGCAGTACAGACTGTGCGTGCCATCTTTGGCTGGCAGGTTGCCTGAGACGACCACCGAACCTGGCGGGATACGACCGTAGGTGATTTCCCCTGTTTCACGGTCGAAAATCTTGGTCGATTGCCCGATGTAGACCCCCATCGAGATGACCGAGCCTTCGCCCACGATGACCCCTTCGACAACTTCCGAGCGGGCGCCAATGAAACAGTTGTCTTCAATGATGGTCGGGTTGGCTTGCAGGGGCTCCAGAACACCGCCGATACCCACGCCGCCCGAGAGGTGAACGTTCTTTCCGATCTGTGCACACGAGCCCACAGTGGCCCAGGTGTCGACCATCGTGCCTTCATCGACGTAGGCTCCGATATTGACGTAC
>CAZHFS010000211.1:0-5499 GCA_964531885.1 uncultured Propionivibrio sp. | reverse complement strand
CCCGGCGACCGCGGTGGAGGAGAAGAGCAGCTTCGTGCTGCCGTGAGGGTGTCCTACCCACACCTTTACTCGCTGTCGCCCGAAACCCCCGCAAAGACATCCTCGATCGAGCGGGCAACGACATAGCGCGCCGCATCCGCCCCGCCGGCCAGGGCGCTGAAGTGGGCGGCGCCGCACTTGATCTTGCTCCCCTCGCGGTCCCGCAGCTCGTCGCCAAACAGGCTACCCTTGGTCTCCACGACGAAGTAAAGGCGCTCCTGCCCATCCCGCGTCACCAGCACGGCCCAGTCGGGGTTGTATGTGCCGAGCGGGGTCGGCACCTTGAACCAGCCGGGCAGCTTGGCATACACCCTGACCGCCTCGTTCCGCTCTAGGGATTCCGCAAAATCCCGCTCGATGGCCGAGTCGTAAACGACGTGCTCATAAACCGACTTCCCGGCATCGAGCACCAGATTCTGCAAGTAACCGGACAGCTCTTCCGACTCGAACAACTCCTGCGCGTAATAGTGCTCGTCGCCCAGGCGCACGTATCTGATGCCATCCACCAAGGCCAGGCGCTTGCAGCGGTTGATGGCCTCCGCGGCCAGTTCGATGAACTGCTGCGGGTTGCGCTTGAAGTCGTTCAGCCGGGAACTCTCGGTCAGGATGCGGGCAATCGTCCTACGGGTCAGCTGGGTTCTGTCCTGCAGTTCCGTCAGCACGTCGGGCAACTCGATACCCTCCTCGTACAAGGCGATGGGCTCCGACACCGACCGCAGGGAGGCCTCGACCCCCGCCTTGCCGATCGCCATGTCGGCCTTTTTCCACTGCAGGCGAGTCTTGGAAATCGGCGGCGCATCATTCAGCACCTGGATGCAGCGCTCGATCAACCTTGCGTTGTCGAACTCGACGCGGTAGGTGGTCTTGTGCTTGATGCGATCCCACAGGGCCTTGAAGTCGGGGCTGAGCAGCACCGACTTTCTGACTGCAATCGGCTTGCGATCATCGGCGTTCTTCACCTCCAGCCTGCCGGACAGCTTCTTCAGCAGCGCCTCGATCTGCTGGCGCTGCGCCTCATACGCTGCGGGCAGTTGCAGGGTGCCCGTCCTCAACGCGGTTCGCAGCGAATCCTGCACCTTGCCCCCGCCCTTGCCTACATCCTTGAGGTAGCCCTGCGCGTGGAGATGGCGCCACAGGACCTTGGAGGCCTCGAAGCCGAGGGGCGCCACCGCGCCGCTCTCCAGGGTCACGGGAATCCCCGCAAATTCGTGGTCATGCACCACACCAAAGCGAATCCCTGCGTCCTGCTCGATATCCTTCTGCAGGTTCTCGGCAAACTGCTCGTAGCTCTCATGGGCAATCACCGTCAGCGTGTTGACAGCGAAACCCCGCAGCCGATCGCCGTTCTGATTGACGCACAGACGCAGGCCACGGCCAATCGTCTGCCGACGCCAACGCTCGGTTTCGCGGGTCGAGAAGTTGCAGATCTGGAAGACGTTCGGGTTGTCCCAACCCTCCTTCAGCGCCGAGTGCGAGAAGATGAACTTCAATGGCGACTCGAAGGACAGCAGCCTCTCCTTGTCGCGCATGATGAGGTTGTAGGTATCGTCGTCAGCCGCCGTCGTGCCGCTCGTATCCTTGAGCATTTCGACGGTTTTGCCGCCGACCTTCTTCTTGTCGATGGAGAAATAGCCGTTGTGCACCTCATCGGCAGCCGTCGCCAGGTCGATTTCGCCAAACAGGCTCTGGTAATCGGGGTGACGCGCCCAGCGCTGATACTCCTCCTCGAAGATCACCGCGTATTCGCCCTTCACCGGGTTGCCCTGCGCGTCGTATTGCCGATACTTCGCCACCTCGTCGATAAAGAACAGGCTCAGCACCTTCACGCCGAGGGGGCGCAGGCGTTTCTCCTTGTCCAGATGTTCCTTGATGGTGCGGCGGATCATCTCCCGATGCACGGCGCCGGCGTCGACATCGCCCCAGGCCTCGCCAACCCGCAGAAACACCTCGCTGCCCGGCACCTTCAGCTCGAGAAACTGATCGCTGGCTTTCCTGGCTCCACCTTTGCCGCTGCCCGCCCGGATCTCCCCGATGCGGATGTCCGCATACAAAGCCCGCCCGGTCTCCTGCTGCAGATCGAAGCCGTCCTGCACGGTGATCGTGTCCCGGCGCACCACGCCCGCCGAGTTCTCCCGGTCCACCTCGATGCAGGCCGAGATCACCCCGCGCTTGTTGCTCACCGCCAGCAGCTTCACATAGGGCCGGTTGTTACCGCCGTGGACGGTGGCCGCCGCCACCTCGATCTGCTTCACCAGCTTTTGCTCGTAGGCATCCACGGCGTCCAGCCGATACACCATGTGGTGCTTGTCCACATGGGTCGCCGAATAACGCAGGGTGCACAGCGGCGACATGTGCGCCAGCGCCCGCCTCCCCTTGCCGTCGATGCCGCCGTCGACGCTCTGCGGCTCATCGACGATCAGGATCGGGCGGGTCTGGCGGATCAGGTCGATGGGGCGCTCACCGCCCGTCTTCTCGCTGGCCCGGTACATCTTGTTCTTCGACTTCTCGCGGCGCTTCGCCTCGTCGGACTCTTCCGCCTGCGCGGCCGCCTCGTCGCCGAACTTGTTGATCGCCCCGACCGTGATGACCATGATCTGGATGTTCGGGCTGGTCGCAAAGTTGCGCACCTGGCCCAGCTTGTCCGAGTCGTACTGGAAGAACTCGCAGCCCTTGGCCCCCGGAAACAGGTCCTCGAAATGCTCGCGGGTGATCTGCAGCGTCTTGTTCACCCCCTCCTTGATCGCCACCGACGGCACCACCACCACGAACTTGGTAAAGCCATAGCGCTGGTTCAACTCGAACACGGTCCGCAGGTACACATAGGTCTTGCCCGTACCCGTCTCCATCTCCACGGTGAAATCCAGCGGCTGCGTGGCCTCCAGGGGCAGCGACGGTGGCAGGCCATTGCGCAGCTGAACCTGTTGCAGGTTCGCGTTCAACTCCTCATCGACGATCAGCCGCAGCGCGTTGCCGATACCGCCCCCTTCGGTGAACTGCTTGCCCTCAAAGCTCTGCTGGGTGCCTGCCCCCCCCAGGGCCTGGGCCGTGACGGTGAAGACCGAGCGGCAGACCTCCTGGCCCCGGAACAGGTCGCAGACCGCGTTGATCGCCTCGATCTGATAGGGCAGGTCGCGTTCAAAGTGCAGTTTCATACTGGATCCTTGTCCAAATGAGCAGCGACAGTCATGCGCTCGCCACCGGGTCAATCCAGCCCTTGTCGGCCAGCACATTCAGCGCGATGCCTATCTGCCTTGGCGAAAACTGGCGCTTTCGCTGATTCCACCCATGGCTTCGAGCCACGACATCGGCCTGATTGCGAACTGTCCGGTCATTCTGCGTAATCCAATGCACCGTCGCCAACAGCTCCAGGCCAAACGGCGTCTCGAAGCCCTCGACCAGCGCATCGACCCGTTCAAAACGGGCGCGGGTTTCCTGATGTGCTTCCAGGAAGGCATTGGCATCCTCGACGGCCCCCGGCACCAGATTCAACGGCTTTTCCGGGTCGTCGCCCCCGTCGGCATAACCGGAAATCAGGTGCCCTTCGATGGCGCGAAGCACATAAGTCAGGTTCTCCGCATAAGGGCCATAGTGGCCTTTGATGTATTTCAAACGAAGCGGCTCACCGGCCACCTGCATGAAATACATCAGCTTATGCACCTCCAGCAGCGAAATCGTCGGATCGAGCAGCCCCTTCATGTAGCGATTGACCAACTCGACCAAGGCGGCCCGGCCTGGCGTCATTTTGGGCACGGCACGGCTGTGCTGCATATTGTCGGCTTGCGGTGCGCCCTTGGGCTCATAGATGCGTACCGTCACATCCGCCAGCGCGGACAAATGTTTTTCGATCAACGGGCGCACATCGTCCCAGTTCAGCCCCCCAAGCCCGCTACCCAGCGGCGGCACGGCAATCGAATGGATACCCCGCACCTTGATTTCCGAAGCCAGCGCCACCAGACCCGCTTCGATGTCCTCGATACGGCTGTTGCCCCGCCAATGGCGCTTGGTCGGAAAATTCACGATATAGCGCGGCGTTGTCAGTTGCCCGGTTTCAAAGATGAACATGCGCCCCGGCTGTACTTCCTGGCGTGCGCAGGCCGCCTCATAGGCCTTGTAGTTTTCTGGCCAGGCATTCTTGAACTGCAGGGCGATGCCACGCCCCATCACACCGACACAGTTAACCGTGTTGACGATGGCCTCCGCCTCGTCCTTCAAAATGTCGCCGCTCGTCAATTCGATCATGGCGATCCCCCCGCGTCAGTAGTACCAATCGGCCCTGACTTCGACCGTCGGCTTATGTTTTTGGTGTTGCAGGGCATTCAATACCTGCCCATAAATTATCTTGTTGCTGACGCCAATGCGCCTGACCAACCCCCAGGGAAAACGCTCTTCGAGCAGAAATTCGCTCTGCTTGGCCTCCCTGCACTGATTCCACATCCGAGCCTGCACGGCATCCCAGTCGATCTCATCGAGATTCGCCAAGTCTGCCCGGTCTTCAAAATAGTAAGACCCCGCATTCGACAAGGTGAACGCCCAACGGCGATGATTCGCCTGCGCCCAAGCCACGGTTTCGTAAAGATCTGCCTCGAGATGGACGATCTCGGCCTGCCCGCCCTGGTAGGCTAGCTCGGGGTTGCAGCGATGGATCAGGAACAACATCACCGAGCGCGGGCAGAAGTAAAACGGCACGCATTGCCCGACAAAGAGGCCGGGATGGCTATCCAGGCGCAGTTCCTTCAGCCGGCGCTGCTTGATGTTGCTCATGCCGACCACGGTGCCCGGCAAGGCGAGCTCCGACACCTTCGCATCCGAAAACAGGCCATCACAGCCCAGGATCGAAGGCAGCCGGTCCACATGGCAGAGATGGTAGATCTTGGGCTGGGCAGGCATGGGCATGTTTACAAGCTCCGCACCTGCCTGATGCCATGCTGCTCCAGGATCGCAGCCAGGTTGCTCTTGGCCACGTCGTTCTCGAAGGCGCCGTCGCGGAAGACCGCGGTGGTGTCGCCGACGGTGCCCTGCTCGTCGCGCCATGCCGCCATGCCCAGCGCCAGCGCCTCCACCTCGGCCACCGAAATCGAGTCGGCCAGGCAGGCCATCAGCACGCCCGCGCCGACGCTGCTCACCGGCTTGCCGGCGATCTCGCGCCGCGCGATCGGCACGCACAGGTCGAGGCCCAGCTTGAGCAGGATCTCGTAGAGGATGTCGTCGCTGCTGCGGCCTGGCGCCAGGTGTTCGAGGTGGTCGAACAGCGTGGCTCTCAGGTCGTCGGGCTGGGGGTTCCAGGCGCGGATGTTGGAGGTGTCGAGCTTGAAGACGCGGAAGCCGAGATCGCCCTCGAATAATGAATTGTTTTCCTTAATTCGCCTTCCGGCCCCTTTGAGCCTTGCCTTGGTGATATCGGCAACCGAAGTCCAGCCCACGCTCTCCGCGCCGGGCAAGGGCTCGGGTAATTGCACCAGG
>CAZHFS010000210.1:0-5515 GCA_964531885.1 uncultured Propionivibrio sp. | reverse complement strand
GCCACCTTGCGGTGGCGTCGGTGGTATTTGTCGAAGCGTCAGGGATCAGGGAGCCGGTGTGCTTTTCCCCGGTGCAATGGATTCAATACGCTCGCTTGCCGGCGATTTTTTATGGCCTTCGTCGGGATGCCAGCCAAGCAAGGCGTACATCACCGCAAAACCGACGACATATGCCACGGCAACGTGCCAGCCGTGCCGCAACCAGCGGCCGACCGATTTGGCTTCCGGGAACATGTTCGACAAGGCAACCCCTGCGGACGAACCGAACCAGATCATCGATCCGCCAAAGCCGACCGCATAGGCCAGGAAGCCCCAGTCGTAACCGCCCTGTTTGAGTGCCAGCGCGGTCAATGGGATATTGTCAAAAACCGCAGAAATAAACCCGAGGCTTAACGCGCTAAGAACGGAAGCCGGGGGGAGTTTTTCGACCGGCATCATCGAAGCGCAGGTGACGAGCGAGAGCAGGAATAAGGATCCCTTGAAGGTTTCAGGCAGGATTTCCCAGTCAGGCCGGCGGAGCGGTACCGATATCAGGATGGCTATCCAGACCGCAACACCAATGAATGGGAAGTAGTTTGCCAACTCGTTGAAGCGCAGGTTGATGATCACATTGGTCAGGATCGCAAAGATCAGAATGAGCGCCACGATCCCGACCCTGACTTTGTCGACCTTGGTATGTTCATGCGCATTTTTCAGAATGGGGCAGTAGGCATGCTGTTGCTTGGCCCCGAAGTAGGCCACGATGATCAAGGCAACCACGGCCGCGACATACGCATCAAAAACGATGATTGGACTGACCCCATCGATCCACATCATGGTGGTGGTCGTATCACCGACGACCGAACCAGCGCCACCCGCATTGGAAGCGGCAACGATGGCAGCCAGAAAGCCAATATGCACTTTGCCGCGGAACAATTGATGCGCCATGGCCCCACCGATCAGCGCGGCGGCGATATTGTCAAGGAAGCTCGATAGCACGAACACCATGACCAGCATGACAAAACCGCCTTTCCAGTCATCTGGCAGGTACTTGGGCAGGATGACCGGAACATGGCTTTTCTCGAAATGCCGTGAAAGCAGGGCAAAGCCCATCAGCAGACAGAGGAGATTGGCAAGAATGACCCACTCGTGCTGGAAATGCGCAAACAATCCGGGGAGACCATCACCAGCCTTGAAACCGGTAAAAACCAGTTTATAGAGGGTAATCGTCGCCAAACCACCGAGCCCGACATACAGGGTATGGTTATGAAACAGTGCAACCCCCAGCAGCGTGCAGGCAAAGAGAATGAAGTCGACCGGAATGCCCGCAACAGTCGGTAATTCGCTTGCCATGGCAATAACTGGCAGGCAGGAAAGTACGGCCGCAAACGCAACGCGGCGTAATAACAAGTTCATTGATGCGCCCCCCAAGGAAAAAAAAGATTTTATCAGCATCGCAGGCCGCGCCAGAAAACTCATGCAAAAAATGGGAATGCGGCAACGCATGCTTTATGCACAAAGAGAATTACCATGTTTTATCTGATAGCAACCCCATCGAACGCCGCGACAGCTTATTGCCTGTTCCTGACGGGCAGCATGGAATACGCTGACTGGAGGCTCGAAATTGCGTCGCTTGACCCGCACACGAAAACGGCATCCGTCGCGGCGAGTCGAAAATCCGCAGGTAGGTCGACCAAAACACTTTCCTCCCTTTGCACGGCAACAACGGTTGCACCGTTTTGCCTGTCCGCGGAAATCTCGAAAGGATGTGTGCCAACCAAGCGGCCACAGGTAAGCACTGCGATGCGCAGATGCGTTTCTGCCGGCAAGAGTTGTTCGTCCAGTAAGTGATAGGCGAGTATCTGTCCTGCGACCTGGCCCACCGAAATGGCGAAATCCGCACCGGCACGATAAAGACGCTCGATGTTATGAGTACGCCCGACGCGGGCGATGATTGGAACGGCAGGGGCATAATCGCGCAACGCGGCCGCTGCAAATAGCGCTTCACTGTCGTCGTTGAGCGCCAGAACGACCGCACTGGCTTGTGCCACTTCCGCTTGCTCCAGTGTTTTATGCACGAGAACGTTACCGACCACATCCACCCCACGAATCGGCTGTTGGTCGATCACTACACATCGTTCCCCCGCGTCCTGCAGCATTTCCAGGACTTTTTGCCCGACCGTACCGAACCCGGCAATCACAACCGGCCCTTGGCGTCGGACGCCAAGTTGGGCATGCTCGAAGCGCGAAACATCGTCAGGCCGCCCAACGACGATCAGGATGCTGCCTGTTTCAAGCCGCTGTGATGAACTGGCTGCCGCAAAACGACCATTCTGCCATTGCCCTACGACAGCAATGCCAGCATTGGTGCGGAGGTTGGCTTCTTCGATGCTTACCCCGACAAGCGGGCTGTCAGCACGCAAGCGCAGTTCGGCAAACGACAAATGCGTCCCCAGCAGGTGCAGCCCTTCGGCTGCCGGCGCAATCCGTATGCTTGCCCGGGCAGCCAGCGCGCCACCAAGCACATGGGCAGGGGTAAAGACATCGGTGGCCCCGATGCTGACCAGAGGCGGCCGATAGATTGGCTCATCGGCGAGGGCATAAATCGGCCCGGTGTAGCCGTGTTCGCGGACAATCAACGTGCAGTGCGCGTTGCCGTGATCCCCGGCATTGGTTACGACGGCGCGTGCTTGCCGAATCCGATCGAAGAAGCCTGTGTCCTCGCCGAACCGCCCGAAGATGACGGGCAGGCCGCGGTCGCGCAGTGCGCGTGCCGTATCGACATCCTCTTCAAAAATGACGAAAGGGCTTCGGGTACGGCGAAACTCTTCAATGACAAACTCTAGCGGTGGACCGTAACGATAAAAAAGGACTTTTCCGTCCATCTTTGGCAAGCCATGCGGCAGACGAACCTCGAAACGCTCTTCAAAATAGGGGAGAACGAACACCGGGAAAATCAGGAAAACAAGAAACTGGCCCATGAACTGCCCGAGGATAACGAACAGCGCCACTGCCGGATGCCGCCAGTGACTGTCATTGCCGTAGCCGGTCGTCGTCAGCGTTTCTGTCGCCCACTGCATGCTTTCGAGAAATGTGCGCGGCGAGCCCTCCAAGTGCTCCATTCCGAGCATATAGATCGTACCCATGAACAGGACAGCGATCGGCAACAGGGCCAGGAGTATGAACAGGCGACGGGTCGATCGTCTTAAGCGCGATGGCATGATGTTTCCGGGGTGATAGTCGATATGCAAGTATGAAATGCGACGATCTGGGGGTAAACGACAGGGTTGTGCTTTATTAGGTATTTCGGTTTTACGCGTTGTTTTTCAGTGCCGCCCTCTGGCTGGCATGCCCAGGTTTAAACATCACAAACAAAAAATAGAGTTTTCGCCTGGAATTCCCTAGAATTGGACTAGGCGAGGGCTTCTCGATGTTTTAACGTATCTGGTTTTCGACCTATTGTTTTCCGGAGTTTCTGTGGACGAAGAAAAGCGCCGCCATCCCCGCTATCAATTGGCGAGCCCGCTTACTGGCGTAGTGGAGCAGGCGGGCAAGCGTTATACCGGCAGCGTTCTCAATGTGTCTGCGGGTGGTTATTTCTTGCACCTGCCAAAGCCTCCTGCTGACTCACTCAAGATCCAGGGCATCGACGATTACGGCGAAATCCACTATGACGGGCGACAGGCCTCCGGATTTGGCCATCTGGTGCGGATCGAGCGGTTCATGTCCGGCCTTGGAATCGGCTTCGGCTGGGAGATCGAAGCACTTGATGTGCGTAGCCGCAAGCTCATTGATGAGCTAATCGCGGTTCAGGAAGCCCGCCGAGTCCAAGGGAGCGTCATTTGCCGGGGGAGTGATATCGTCCTGGGTGGCGTAGTCACCTCAGCTTTGGCGCAGGACATCTTTGTGGCACTACGCTCTCTTGGCACATCGCAGCCCGTCCGAATTTCGCTAGACCGCTGCCAGAGCCTGGACTCCAGCGGTGTCGAACTGCTCATGTCCCTACGCGATCGAGGTCTGCCGATCATTGAGGCGCACGGACGCATCGCCGCCCACCTTGACCGGCTACATCTTCTCTCCGCAGAACCGAAGGAATAATCATCTTTGTGAATGACGAGTTTTACATGCGCGAGGCTTTGTCGTTGGCCCGTGCAGCAGAATGCCTGGGGGAAGTACCTGTCGGCGCCCTGGTGGTACGTGATGGCGAAATCGTCGGTCGCGGCTTTAACGCTCCGATTGGAGAAAACGACCCCACGGCACACGCAGAAATTGCCGCGTTGCGCGATGCCGGGCGCTTTCTTGGCAACTATCGCTTACCGGGGTGTGAGTTGTATGTCACTCTCGAACCCTGCGCCATGTGTGCCGGTGCGATATTGCACGCCCGGATCGCCCGCGTGGTCTATGGGGCGCGGGATCCCAAAACAGGCGTGCATGGCAGCGTAGTCGACCTCTTTGCCGTGGATCGCCTGAACCACCATACCCAAGTTCAGGGTGGCATCTTGGCCGATGAATGCAGCAAGATGCTTTCAGCGTTTTTTGCCGCTCGCCGTGCCGCCAATCGGGGAACAGGGTAATGCGCATCGTGATCTCCCTGGCTCGCCAGACGCTGACCCTGTACGCCGCAGACGGCCAATTAGTTCGCTCCTATCTGGTTTCCACCGGTGAAAAGGGGGCGGGGGAGGCGCGCGGCAGCTATCGTACCCCGCGCGGTCGGCACATCATCCGAGCTTGCATCGGACGAGGTGCCCCCCCCAATACGGTTTTTGTCGCACGGCGGCCGAGTGGCGAAATCTACACCCCGGCATTGGCCGCCGACAATCCACAACGCGACTGGATTTTAAGTCGTATTCTCTGGCTTTCCGGCTGCGAAATTGGATTCAACCGCTTGGGTAATGTGGACACCATGCGCCGTTATATTTACATCCATGGCACCCCAGACAGCGAGCCGATGGGAAAGCCGGCTTCGCATGGTTGCGTACGGATGTGCAACGCAGACATCCTCGATCTTTTCGAACGTGTAAAGCCAGGGACTCAGGTTGAAATCAATGAGGATTGATTGCCGTTCTGCCAACTAAGCCTCTGCTCGCCGCAGAAGATGCCACCCGCCATGAAACTGCGCTCGACAAAGGTCACCCTTCCATCGCTCCCGGTCAGCAAGACAGTCGACGCGCGGGTTCCATAACCGTACTCCGGCGCGTCGACAAACACTGCAGACAAGACACGCTCCCAGCCTAAGGGCACACCGGTTTCGGGAAGATGTGCGTCTGGAACAATCTCCGTATCGGCCAGAAGGGAAAAACTCGCGTCAAGGCAGGCGTTTAAATCCGGGAGCCGCTCGATGGCACGCGTGAACGCTTGTTTGGCTGCAGTCAGTTTTGGCCAGGGAGTATCAAGCAGGTGGTTCGACAGGCCGTAGACGCCTGGCTCCAACCAACGAATGCCGGCTTGGCGATTGGAATAACACGCCAAACGCTGGCCATCACCCAGGAGGAGATTAAAGCCTGCGTATTCATCCGCATGCGTGTGGATGCTTTCG
>CAZHFS010000209.1:0-5525 GCA_964531885.1 uncultured Propionivibrio sp. | reverse complement strand
GCGTTGCCAAAGACTGCCTACGCATCGAAGCCATCGGTGAAATCGACGAACTCAACTCCTGCATCGGCGTCGTCCTTTCCGAATCCTGTCCGGACCAAGTTCGCACCGCCCTGCTCGGCGTGCAAAACGATCTTTTTGACCTAGGCGGCGAGATCTGCATTCCTGGCGCCACCCTGATCGCGGAGGCCCATGTCGAGCGTCTGGAAAGCTGGGTCGAACAGTTCAACGCAGACCTTTCACCGCTCAAGGATTTCATCCTGCCAGGAGGCTGCCGGGCGGCAGCCCAAGCTCATCTGGCGCGCACGGTTTGCCGGCGCGTCGAGCGCCGGCTCGTCACCCTGGCAGGGGAGGAAACAGTCTCGCAAACGGCGCGAAAGTACTTGAACCGCCTCTCGGATCTGCTCTTCATCCTGGGCCGGTTGCTCAACAAGTCAGCCGGCGAACCGGATGTACTCTGGGTGCAGAGCGGCCGGCCTGCCGGCCAAGCCCAGGCCTAGCCCATTCACCTGGCATCCGCATTACGATACTATCACCGGCGAACCAGCCGCTAAAGGAGCGAGCCATGTCCGTCCTCATCACTGTCATCACGACAAATGCCAGCACCCATCGTTTCACTTTGGACGCCACACAAGGAGTCGTCGCCTTGCGGCAGGTGCTGAAGTGGGGGACGCACCTCTTTTCGGGCAAGCCGCTGATCCTGAGTTCCAGCCAGCAAACCGAACTATTTGCTGCCGAATCACTCGTCTGTATTGAGATCGGCTGGACAGCCAGTGAAGAAACGCCGGAACTGGCGGCTCTACGCCCGACAAGCAACCAGAACCCGGCCTTGCACAAGCAAAGCCCGGAAGACGCTGGCGCCGCAACTGCCGGCGGACTGGATGGCGAGCACTACGCCCTGCGCTTGGATGCGAGCTTCCACGGCGGGCATAGCATGCCTTCCTTGCCGAAGGGGTGAGGCGCACCGCGCTCGCCGAGCGCCTGATGAACCTCAACCGCCTGTTCGAGCAGCCCTTGCTCACCTACTCGCTCCCAGGCGGAGGATTTGGCTTGATGAACCCCAAGACCTTGCTCCGCGTCACCACCAGACCGGGCATCCCAGATCTGCCCAGCGACGCCCTGCCCGCCTGCGCTATCGCCCCCTGACGTCGGAGCGCGGCAGGTGTTGCCTAGCGAAGCACAGCAACAACCACCGCAAGCCAAGCCACAAAAGCGCCCAAGAGATGTCTGTCGCGCAGCAGGGCTGCGGCAGGATCGCCACCGCCACCGCGCCGGTGCAACAGGTACAGATAGCGGAACAAGCCGTAGAGCACACAAGGCACGGAATAGACGAGACTGTTCGTTCCGTGCATGGCAACCGTCTCGGGACTGACCGTGTACAGGCTATAGGTCACCAAGGTACCCGCAGCGCAGATTCCGATCAGTTTGTCGAGCAATGGCGGATCGTAGTCTTCCAGCACCTGCCGATGGCTGCCACCCCGATCTTCCAAGGCTGCGAGTTCCGCACGCCGCTTGGCAAAACCAAGGAACAGCGTGACCAGCAGACCGCACAGCAACAGCCAGTGCGACGGTGCGATGCCGACACCGAGCGTACCGGCCAGAATGCGCAACATAAAACCGGCAGAGATGATGAAAACGTCGAGCAGAACAACGTGCTTGAGCCCCAGCGAGTAGCCGACATTGAGCAACAGATAGGCCGCGATGATCGCCAACACGGGGTCGGAAACCCAAGCACCGAAACCCAGCGCAGACAAAAGGCAACCTCCTCCGAGCAGGATGGCTTCGCTGCCGCTGACAGCACCGCTGGCCAATGGCCTGCGGCATTTCTCAGGATGCACCCGATCACGCTCGCGATCGAGATAATCGTTGAACACATACACCGCCGATGCCGCCAGTGAAAAAGCCACTGCTGTCAGCACGACCGCGCCAACCACCGCTGAATCGCCCCAGGCATGGCCAAAGAGCAAACCGACAAAGACGAACCCGCTCTTGATCCATTGATGTGGGCGCAGCAGCTTGAGGTAGGCTCGAAGGCGACTCATCGCACGGATTCCGGAAAATACCGCTCGGTAAACAGACACGAACGCAAAGGCAGCCAGGCGGGAATGCGATAGTAACGATCACGCACCCGTTTCAACACTTTGTCATGATACACGCCGTAATCGAAGCCCTGCCCATGGATCCGATAAAAACGCACACCGGCAATCTCCATTTCAGAAAAATCGACACGCCGGAAGAAAGGCAGGTAGTCCTCGGCCTTGCCTGGACGACTGCGGAAGATAAGCACATCCCGCCCATCCTGGGCACGCCAGTCCGTGATGAAGTCGTCCTGGCGTGCATAGAAAGAACCATCGCCAAAGACCGCAACCGGCCTTCCGCTGGCATACGCCAGGAAGGATGCTGAGGAATAGCTCTCCGTCGCCAGCAAAGCCGAACCAGGCTGCAAGCGACCGACAATCTGCGGTGCCAACACCCGCATGGCCACTCCCTCGGCAACGCGCGTCCCCGTCCAGGCCTGCATGGGCATGACCAGCACGGCAAGGAAAAACACACCGTGCATGATGCCGAAGACAATTGACGCCGCGAGCAGGCGGCCAAGCACCGCCGACCCTAACACCAGGGCAGCAAGCACTGCCATCAGAGGGATAAAGGATACCAGCCAGTGCAAGCCAACCGCGCGCCAGAACGACATCAGCGCGAAAATGGCTAGCGGCAAGCCGGCGAGCCAGAGAAGGGTTGTCACCTCAGGCTGCTCGGAGGCGCGGCGAGCAAGCTCGGCCCGCTCACGCCACAGTACCCAAACCACCCAGGGCGTCGCCAGGTAGAGGACGGAAAGCAGGTACAGCACCGGATTGTGCCACTCGAAACCTGCGGCCTGGTTGCGGTTAAGGAAGTTGAACAGAATGTTCACCCAGCACTGCCCGCTGTTCCACCACAGGTTATAAAGCGGCGCCGGCAATGCAGCCAGCAAGAGCAGCGCAAAACCCGCCCAGCGCCCGGCGTCGCGCCGCACAAAAAATAGATGGGCAAGGTAGGCAAAGCCGAGCAAGGCGGCGAAATACTTGCCGAGGAAAGCCAGTCCCAACAAGCCGCCGGCCAGGGCCTGTCCGGCCAGTCGGACTCCGGGAGCATCTGCCCGCAGGGCGAGCACATACGCCAGGATGGAGAGCATGGAAAACAAGATGACCGGGGTATCGGTGGTAATCAGCACATTCCACACATTCACCGGCTGCCACAAGACGAGCAGCGCGGCCCAGCGCGCCTTTTCGATACCGTGTGGTCGAGCCAACACCCAGGCAGCCCAAGCCAGGAGCAGCGGCAACACAATCGCTGGCACCCGGATGAACACCTCGGCACGTGAAATGGCGAGCAAACCGCTCAACCACCATCCGACCATCGGCGGATGGTCGTAATACCCGCCAGCAGGGTGGTCGCCCCATTGGACGAAATAACTCTCATCGCCCGTCAGCGGCAGGGCATAGGCCAAAATCAGGCGGAATACCGCCAGGAACCCGAGCGTCAGGCACACGCGACTGTCACGCCAAGAACCGGCTGAAACCGCCGCGACAAGGCCGTCGGCCAGACGCCTGAACACGCCAGGTACTCCCTGATCAGGCGGCAGCAGCGGCCAGCCTGCGGGCACGTACGCCCTGTGCCAGCAATTCGAGCAGGGACACCGAATCTTCCCAGCCAAGGCAGGCGTCCGTCACGCTCACGCCGTATGCCGGCGGCGTTTCCGGAGTGAGTCCCTGCCGGCCTTCGTTAATGTTGGATTCGACCATCACGCCGACGATGCGCTGCTCGCCCTGAGCCAGTTGTCCGGCAATATCCCGCGCCACGTCGAGCTGGCGACGGAAGTCTTTATTGCTGTTGGCATGCGAACAATCGACCATCAGACGGCCGGCTAGTCCTGCGGCAGCTATTTCGCGACCGGCCGCGTCCACGTGCTCGGCATCGTAATTTGGAGCCCGGCCGCCGCGCAGAATGACATGACAATCCTCATTGCCGGTCGTCGACACAATGGCCGAATGCCCGGCCTTGGTCACCGACAGGAAATGGTGCGGCGACTGGGCGGCACGAATGGCATCGATGGCGATACGCACATTGCCGTCCGTCCCGTTCTTGAACCCCACCGGACACGACAAACCCGACGCCAATTCGCGGTGAACCTGCGATTCGGTGGTTCGCGCACCGATAGCGCCCCAGGCAATCAGATCGGCCGTGTACTGCGGGGTGATCGTATCGAGAAACTCTGTTGCGCAAGGCAAACCAAGCTCGTTGATTTCGAGCAACAGCCGGCGGGCAAGGCGCACACCTTCGTTGATACGGAAGCTGTTGTCGAGCCGGGGATCGTTGATCAAGCCTTTCCAGCCGATCGTCGTACGCGGTTTCTCGAAATAGACCCGCATGACGATGAGCAGGTCTTTTTCAAAACGCATCATCTCGCCTTGCAAGCGCCGCGCATAGTCGAGAGCCCCCTCCGGGTCATGAATCGAACACGGCCCGATCACCACCAGCAGCCGATCGTCGGCGCCATGCAGGATGCGGTGAATCGCCTGACGGCAGGCAAAGGTTGTCTGAGCCGAACGCGGCCCAACCGGGAATTCGCGGAATACATGCGCTGGCGGAATCAGCTCCTTGATTTCCTTGATCCGCAGGTCATCGGTATTGGGCTTGTTGTGCAGGCTCATCAACTCTTCCTTGTGCGTGTGGCGCCAGCACTACCGTACGGCGTCAAACCGGACATTCTACTCCATGCTCAGGCCGGGCGCGGGCTTGGCTTACCAGCCCCAGTAAATGCCGCCGCGACCGGGGCGCCCCGGCCAGTATGGGTCGGGGCAAACCAGGGCACGCCGGCGTTCGCGCTGCACCGCTTCAGTGCACTGGCGATCGAGATCGACAAGGCGTTGCGCGCACTGGTTCTGTACGGCGCGCTCCCGCGACTCGTAGATGGCATCGAGCACGAGCAAAGGCATGCCACGCGCTGCCAGATCGACAACCTGCGTCGGTGTGAGGTCAAAGCGCACCCCCGAGGCATCAAAGCGCGCAACGATTTCAGGCGTTGGCGCTCCTCGCCGGGCCATCGCCAACAGATCATCCACTTTCAACCCGGGCTCGGCCGGCGCGGGCGTCGAACGCAGTACGGTCTCGCCGGCAAGCCCCGGCGCTCGCACCGCTGGCCCTGCCGCGGTCTGACACCCCGCCAGGAACACCCCTCCCAAAACGGCCAAGACACCGCACGCTCCGGCCCGCATTGTCGGCTCCGTCCGTGCTCAGGCCGTACCGCCG
Source organism: uncultured Propionivibrio sp. (assembly GCA_964531885.1). Taxonomy (GTDB): domain Bacteria; phylum Pseudomonadota; class Gammaproteobacteria; order Burkholderiales; family Rhodocyclaceae; genus Propionivibrio. The sequence continues at coordinate 239 of CAZHFS010000209.1, read as the reverse complement.
ACGGTCAGCCCGTCGATACGCAAGGTTGGCTGCCCCACCCCGACCGGAACGCTCTGACCGTCCTTGCCACAGGTGCCAACCCCCGGATCGAGCCTCAAGTCGTTGCCGATCAGCGAAACCTGCTGCATTGCTTCCGGACCACTGCCGATCAAGGTCGCCCCCTTCACGGGGTAGGTCACTTTGCCGTTCTCGATCATGTAGGCCTCGGACATCGAGAACACGAACTTGCCGCTGGTGAT
>CAZHFS010000208.1:0-5549 GCA_964531885.1 uncultured Propionivibrio sp. | reverse complement strand
TATTTGTACGCCCCGGCCGCCACGATCATGTTGTCGCAAACCTCGATATAAGCCGCTTTGTTCTCGACTTTCTTGGTTGTCGGGTCGATCGACTTGTACTCCTGCCAACCACGCCCCCTCGACCGCGCAATCTCGATGCGCTCCTTGACGATGAATTTTCCGGTCGGATCCTTGAAGTTGATCATGTTCTCGCCAATCTTCTCGCTGTTGCGTCCGTGCGCAAGGCATTTTCCCTGCATGTCATAGACAAAGACGAACAGGTCGCGATTCACGAAATCGCCCTTCTTGTTGCTGAGGTCTGCAAAGGCTTTCTCGTTTCCGTGGGTCTTGATATGGGCAACAGCGCGCTTGACCAGCGCCTCGGCCTCAGCGGTCGTTCCCTTGAAAAAGGCGATGTGGCCGCGCAATTCGCTCGCCTGTTTGGACAGATCGCCCACCGACTGCTTGATTTTCTGCGTCGAGGCGACGGACTCGCGGGTGATCCCGGCAATGCCTTCGAGACTTTGTGTCACCTCATCGACGGCAGACGACTGTTCTTCGGTCGCTGACGCAATGCTCTGCACCATTTCTTCGGTACGCACCGACGTCTCGACGATCACATCCAGCGCCTGGCGCGCCTCATTCGCCAAACTCACCCCTTTGACGACTTCCTCGCTGCCGCGCTGGATGGCGCCCACCGTGCTTTCCGCTGCCTGCTGGATGTTATGAACCTTGTAGGTCACGTCCTTGGTCGACTGGCTGGTGCGCTCAGACAGACTGCGGACCTCGTCGGCAACCACGGCAAATCCTCGTCCCTGCTCACCGGCGCGAGCTGCCTCGATTGCTGCATTGAGCGCCAAAAGGTTGGTCTGCCCGGCGATGTCATTAATCACGCTGATGATGTGCCCGATTTGCGCGGAATTCTGGCCGAGTTCGCCGATCGTACGGGCCGCATCGCGAATCGCCGAGGCGATCTCCTCCATATCGCCGGCCGTGGTATCGACTGCGGCACGCCCTTGCCGAGCGTTTTCGAGCAACGTCTCGCCAGCACTTGCCGAATTCGCAGCGTGACTGGCCACATCGGCGATCGCCGCGGAAACCTGATTCATCGCCGTGACGATCTGCTCGATCTGTTGCGATAAACGCTCGGCGCCACCACTTAACTGCTCGGACGACGAGAGAACCTGCTTGCTCCCCGCCGCCACGTTATCAGCCACAATCTTGACGCTGGCAATCACGTCACGCAGCTTGACCGTCATTTTCTGCAATCCGGTCAGCAGCTGGCCGATTTCATCGTCACTGCGCACTTCGACATCGACATTTAGATTGCCGATCGCCACAGCCTCGGCCAAAGCCATGGCATCGCGCAAGGGCAATACGATGCTGCGGGTCAAATACCAGGCAAATACGGCACCGAGGGAAACCACTGCGCACAGCACGCCCAGCATAAGCGTCCGCCCCTCTCCGGCCATATTGAAGATGGCATAGAGCGTCAACAACGCGGTCACGACAATGATGACGCCAAACCCAAAATACAGGCGCGTCCCGATTTTCATCTGATTAAACACAACCACCCCCGTCTTATGCTATTGTAATTTATCGGTTTTTTGCCAAAAGCAGGATACACCCAGCCCCATCCCTCTATCATTCACCTTCGCGAAGAACACAATTGGGATATGCAATAGCCTGTTAACGGTCGATGGGCGCACAACCTGAGTGTTGCGCAAGCAACAAGCCGCCCTGGATTTCAGCGACTGCGGCGAATTCGCTCAAAAACATGAGTCAGGAGGTGCGCATTGGCCGATGTCGCCCCCCCCGAAGTCACGCCCCCCTCAGCGCGAGTCGCGAAGCCAACGGGCGGCTTCAAGGGCGAAGTAAGACAGCACCCCGTCCGCCCCCGCCCGCTTGAACGCCAGCAAGCTTTCCAGGACACAGGCACGTTCATCGAGCCAGCCATTCTGTGCCGCGGCTTTAAGCATGGCGTATTCGCCGCTCACCTGATAGACATAGGTCGGCACACGGAAGGTTTCCTTCACCCGGAACACGATATCAAGGTAGGGCATCCCTGGCTTAACCATCACCATGTCGGCGCCTTCAGCGAGATCGAGGCCGACCTCCCGGATGGCCTCATCGGCATTGGCAGGATCCATTTGATAGGTGTACTTATTGCCTTTGCCTAGGTTGCCGGCAGACCCCACCGCATCACGGAACGGGCCATAGAAACTCGAGGCATATTTCGCGGAATAGGCCAGGATGCGTGTCTGAATACAGCCGATGGCATCCAGTTCACCACGTATGCGCCCAACCCGGCCATCCATCATGTCCGAGGGCGCAACCACATCGGCGCCTGCCTGGGCGTGACATTGCGCCTGCTTAGCCAGCGCCTCAAGCGTCTCGTCGTTGAGAACGTAAGCCCGAGGATCGTCCTGGGCAATCAACCCGTCCTGACCGTGGCTGGTGTACGGGTCAAGCGCCACATCGGTTATCACCCCGAGTTCCGGAAACTCGCGTTTGAGCGCCTGTACCGCGCGCGGAACCAGACCGTCGGGGTTCCAGGCCTCCTCTGCGCCCCAGGTTTTGCCGCTGGCATCGATCACGGGAAATAACGCCAGGGCGGGGACTCCGAGCACACAAGCCTGCTCAGCGGTTTTGAGCAAGAGGTCGAGGCTTTGTCGCTCAACCCCGGGCATCGACGCCACACCTTCCCGTCGCCCCTCGCCGTCGAGCACAAAAACGGGGTAGATGAGGTCATCAACCGTCAATTGCGTCTCACGCATCAGGCGCCGGGAAAAATCGTCGCGACGCATCCGCCGCAGGCGAGTGGCCGGAAATCCAGAAGCAGCGCTCATCGTCCTTGTCCTTTCAACACTCATGCCCTATCGAAAAAATCGATTTTTCGGGAACTAACTCAAATGGTAGCGACTCTCAGCAACTAGATGGTGCACGCCGTCTCCCGCTTCATCTCCCTGAGCGGGCGCCTTACGTCTGGTAAGGCATTTTGCCCCCGGCCCTTCCCTTGGCCGGGGGCGTTTTGTTTGCAGGGCTGAAAAGCACTAATAACCGGCGCTCGCCAGAACAGCGCCTCATTTCTTTGCCGAGGTGCGTGCGCTCCATCCGATGGCCTTGCGGTTGCGGGGACGCGCCGTTTTCTCAGTTCGTGGTGCAGCCGGAGGCGGCGTTTCGGGGACGACTTCCATTTCCATCCAGCCACCGAGCACGGTCTCGGCCTCCTCGATGCCCGTCCGTTTAAGGCTGGAAAAAAGCTGCACCGAACAATTCTCGCCCAATTGATCAAGCATGGCACGCACGTCACGCAAGACATCGGACTGTTCCTGACGCGTCAGCTTGTCCGCCTTGGAGAGCAAAACATGGATCGGTTTTCCCGTTGGCGCGAACCATTCGAGCATCTGCATGTCAAGGTCGGTCATGGGGTGACGGGAATCCATGATCACCACAAGACCCGCCAGGGGCGAACGGTAGCGCAGATACGGAGCAAGCAACCCCTCCCATTGCGCGCGGATCTCCTCGGGCGCCTTGGCATAACCGTAACCGGGCAGGTCGACCAGGTACTTTCCGTCAGCCACCCGGAAATAGTTGAGATGTTGGGTACGCCCAGGCGTCTTGGACACAAACGCCAGGCGAGTGTGGTTGGCAAGCGTGTTGATGGCGGATGATTTCCCGGCATTTGACCGCCCGGCGAAGGCTACTTCGCGCGCGGCATCCGTCGGCATATCGGCAAGACGGGCGACCGTCGTGAGAAACTCGGCTTTTTGAAATAGAGGCATGGTAAAAATGGTGTTGCACTGCTAGCGTGGCGCCAGCCTGAAGTGCTATAGAATAACAGGTTTGGAGATTGCCTTCTCCGAACCCTGACTCATCGACAGGAGTTTGTACATGATTCGTACCGCGATCCTCGCGTTTCTTCTCACCGGCAGCCTGACTGCATTGGCAGCAGACAACGCCAAGAACACGCCCGATCTCGCCAAAGCCAAGCAGACGGCCGAAACCGTTTGCGCCGCCTGTCACGGCCCTGACGGCAACAGCCCGACCTCGGCCTATCCTAACCTTGCGGGGCAAGGCGCAGATTATCTCTACAAGCAACTGGCCGACTTCAAGCCTGGCGAGGGCAAACCTGCCGCACGCCCCAACGACATCATGGCCGGCATGGCGTCAATCCTGTCGCCCGAGGACATGAAGGCAGTCGCCATCTATTTCTCCAAGCAAAAAATCAAGCCTTCCGCTGCCACCGACCCCAAACTCGTCGAAGTCGGCAAGCAACTTTGGCGCAAGGGCGATTTCGACCGCGGCATTCCGGCCTGCGCTGGCTGCCACGGCCCCGCTGGGTCTGGCCTGCCGGCCCAGTACCCGCGCCTTGCCGGACAGTACGCCGAATACACCGTCCAGCAGTTGAAGAACTTCCGCGCTGAAGAACGTTCCAACGATCCTGAGCGCATGATGCGCACGATTGCCGACAAGATGTCAGACCGCCAGATCAAGGCGGTCGCCGACTATATCGCTGGCCTGCGCTGATTCGCGGCATTTGCCGACTGCGCGCCTTGCTTGCCGGGGCGCGCGGCCGCCTTTCCTTTCATGTAACACACGGAGGGAGTTCGAATGAAAACGCTCAAGCAGTTCATCGACAGTCGGCCGCACAAACTCGCCTCCATCCGATCGGATCAATCCGTCCTGCGCGCCCTGGAAATCATGGCGCAGTACGATGTGGGCGCACTGCTCGTGATCGACGACAACAAACTCGTTGGCGTTTTTTCCGAGCGTGATTACGCACGCAAAGTCATCTTGCAAGGCAAGGCCTCACGCAACACCAAGGTCAGCGAAGTGATGACCGGCAAGGTGTATTACGCCGGACTCGAAACAAGTTTTGAAGAATGCATGGCGCTGATGACGGAAAAGCGCTTCCGTCACCTGCCCATCCTCGACTCCGAAAAAAACGTTGTCGGTATCGTCTCGATCGGGGACGTGGTCAAGGAAATCCTGGAGCAGCAGCAATTCATCATCAGCCAGATGGAGAAGTACATCACTGGCTGACAATCGACAGCCCGCACATACAAAAAGCCGACCTTTACGGATCGGCTTTTTTCTTGGTCAGCGCATCCGCCGGGATAACCTTCCCCGGCCAATGGCCTCGCTCAGGAGCGGATTTCGAGCACGCTCTCATCCCACTTGGCGTGTTTCTCCAGCCCCAACAAATTGGCCGTCGTCGCCGCGATATTCGACAAACCGGCGCCCGGCAAGGCTTTCAGACCGAGCTTGCCACCCGTCACGTTATCGTAGAGGATCAGCGGAACGGGGTTGAGCGTGTGTGCGGTTTTGGCCTTGAACGAACCATCTTTGTTCGCAGCCGGCTCGCCGGTTTTCTTGTTAACTTCATACATCTCGTCGGCGTTACCGTGGTCGGCAGTAATCAAGGCGACACCACCCATGGCGTCGATCACCGGCAGAAGGCGGGCCAGAGCAAGGTCGACGGCCTCGACGGCCATCGTTGCTGCGCGGAAGCTGCCGGTATGGCCGACCATGTCACCGTTGGCGAAGTTGCAGCGCAGGGTGCGGTA
>CAZHFS010000207.1:0-5618 GCA_964531885.1 uncultured Propionivibrio sp. | reverse complement strand
GCTTGATGAAGCCGTCGCCGAGCGGCTTCATCGCGGCGCCGGTCTCGGGGTAGTAGTGCCCAAGCACCACGCCGATGGCGATGGCGACCAGAACTTGAAAATAAAGGCTTTTGAATACGGACTGCTTGACCATGCTCCGACTCCCTAAGTAATGAATCCCCTGTGGCCTTTCAAGGCTCTGTTACGGGCACATTACGCACCGGGCGGCGCTTCGGCCATTGTGGAAAACCACAAAAATGAAAGGGTTGCTAGCCGAGCTCTGTCGGAGCGGGCTGAGCGAATATCGGCAGGTGCTGTTCAGCGCGATTGAGCGAAAAGTGCTGGGAAAGTGGGGCAATCAGGAGCAGGAAAGGCTGCACTGAGAGTGCAGGGCAGCGAGGCGGGCGGCACAACGCCGGCAAGAGCGTTGCCCGGGCGCGGTGCGACGCGCCGGGCAAGGATGGGCAGCGGTTTCTGAGGCCCCTCAGGCCGACGTTCGTGCTTACAGGCTTGCCCGTGGCCGCAGGGGAAGGGCGCCTAGAGCCAGCCGGCGCGCTTGAAGCGCCAGTAGAGGATGCCGCTGACCGAGGCGATGGCGGTGAGCGCGAAGGGGTAGCCGTAGTCCCAGTCGAGCTCGGGCATGGCCTTGAAATTCATGCCCCAGATGCCGGCCAGTGCGGTCGCTGCGGCAAAGATTCCGGCCCAGGCGGCGAGGCGTTTGTTGACCTCGTTTTCCTCGATGGTGACCATGGACAGGTTGACCTGGATGGCCGTGCCGATCGTGTCGCGGATGGTGTCGAGCGAGGTGTTGATACGCGTCAGGTGGTCGAGCACGTCGCGCAGGTATTCGCGGCAGCCTGTGGTAATTGCGGGGCTCCAGGCGCCGATCAGGCGGCCGATTGCCTCCATGAGCGGGGCGACCGCATGCTTGATCACGGTGACTTTGCGCTTGAGCGCGTAGAGCGCTTCGATGTTGGCGCGTGCCCCATCCTTGGCGAAGATGCGGCCCTCGATTTCCTCGAGTTCCGACTCCATCGCGTCGATGATCGGGAAGTAACGGTCAACCACGGTATCCATCAGAGCGTAAAAAACGAAGCCCGCGCCCTGCTTGAGCAGAGGCGCATCGCGTTCGCAGCGCTCGCGGACGGCGTGGAAGCTTTGTTCCGATTGTTTGCGGACGGAGAGCACGTAATTTTTGCCGACGAAGATGCTTACTTCGCCCTTGTGCAGTTCGCCCTTCTCGTAATCGAGCAGGTGCAGCACGGCGAACAGCGAATCGTCGTAGCCTTCGATCTTCGGGCGCTGATGGCCGTGCCGGGCATCTTCGACTGCCAGTTCGTGCAGGCCGAATTCTTCCTGCATCTGGTCGAGTTCCCCCGGCGAGGGGTCGCGCAGGGCTACCCAGACGAAGCAGTCCGGTTTGACGATGTACTCGCTGATGTCCTCGACCGGAATCTCCGAGATACGCTTGCCTTTGCCATAGGCGACACAGTTGATCAGCACCGGGCATTCCTCGCTGGTTGGGGTTTGGTCGGCCTGCTGGCCGCGCTGGGTGGCTATTTTGGCACGTTCGCACGGCAATGACGTACTGGGTTTCCATGACCAGCGCATCGGCCTGGCTGCCCTGATACGAGTAAGCCGGCTCAGGCCGGCGGAACGTCGGGCAGAAAATCGCTGTCGCCAATGGCGGATCGGCCTGGGCGCCAACGCATCGGAATGATGATCAGCCCGTCGATGTGCTGCCGCTCGCCGTCGGGGAGAAAACCCCAGTGCCGATAGATGGCGTAAGCGTACTGCGAGGCGTTGACCGTGATGTCGCCGCAGTGGCCGTCAGCGTGAGCCGTCTCGCGCGCCACGGCCCACAGCCGGGTCGCCAGGCCTTTGCCGTGCTCGGACTCGGCGACGAAGAGGTGGTGAATGTGCGCTCGGTGGTGCATGCCGAGGACACCAACCAGGCGGCCATCGAGTTCGCCCAGGTGATAGCGCAAGCCGTTGGCCAGGTTATGCCGGATGGCATCCGGACTCATCGTGGCCAGGAGTTGATCTCTGGCCTCGGCAGGGCATGCCGAGGCGATGTATTTGAGCGTCAGGTGGCTGACGAGGTCGCTGATGCCTTGGGCGTCGCCCGGCTGTGCCACACGGATTTGCATGACCGGGCTTGCCTCCTCGCTGAACAGGGCATCGATGAAGGGGCGCCGGCAGACATCCTGGTCTGCCGGCGTGCAGGCGCTCATCCTACCCGTTTGGGCACGGAAAAGCAGGGTTCTGTCAGTCGGGCGTCGTCGTGTCCGTAATTACATCAAGTCGCGCAAAGTCTGCGCCAGCGGGTCGAGGACGTTGGCATCGGACCAGTACTCCCCGTGGCTGGCGAGGTTCCACGACGACAGGGCGCCGCCGGCGTTGATTGGGTGGTCGTGCACGATGTTGTAGGTGGGGCCGAGTTGGCGCAAGGGCCAGCCGAGTACGTCATCGCGGTCGTAATAGTTGTCCCAGCGGAAAGCCGCTGTCGGCGGCTTGAAGCAGACCCGCTCGGCGAGCCCCGAAACGAAGAGCGGGATGTTGCAGCCGGTGGTCACCAGTTGCGCGCAGGACGTGAGGCGGTGGAAATCGCTGATCGGTTCGCCTTGCCGGTAGGCTGAAAATTCGGGGTCGAAGAGGTTGGTGCCGTGTTCGGCATCCCAGAGGTAGTTTGAGATTACCTGGCAACCGAGCGACTGCGCGATGAGTACGACTGGCATGTTGATATTTCCCTGGGCGTCGTTCAGCGCTGCGCTCAGGGTTTGGAAGATCTTGGCCTGGGTAAGGAGATAGGTTTTCTTCTCCTTGGTCCTCAGGCTGTGTTCGAGGGAGCCGGCATCGCCGAAGCCGTAGAGCAGGAACTCGCGCAGCTTGACGCCGTCGAGCTGGTTGTCCTCACATTCGCTCATCGCTTCCCACAAGGCATCCTGCGGCCCCTGGAGTTCCGGTTGGTACTGGACGTTACGAAATGCCACGTCGTGCCACTCGTTGCCAAGACGCTGGGCCAGCCCAGCCGCCAGCTCGGCGAAATAGTGCGATTTGATTTTACCCATGCCGTGCAGGGTAATCAGCGCGACTTTTTTCATCTTGCCCTCTCCTTCCTTGCTGTGGTTGAAAAGCCTCCGGGTGTCGAAATGTCAGTGATGCTGGCCGCGGTTAGGCGCGCGGGATGTCCTGCGGGTGGCGAGCGGTGCTGCCGGGGGAGCGCACACGGTCGGGGGTGGGGCGATGGGGCGTGGTCTTAGCGGACGGCGGAATCGTCCGGGGAGAATTCCCGCCACTGCCCGTCGATGAAGCCTTCGATCGGCTGGAAGTCGGCCTTGTAGGCCATTTTCCGGCTGTCGCGTATCCAGTAACCGAGGTAGAGGTAGGGTAGTCCGTTGGCCACGCACTGGGCGATCTGCCACAGGATGCCGTAGGTGCCGTAACCGGCTTGCGGCCGGTCGGGGTCAAAGAAGGTATAAACCGAGGAGAGCCCGTCCGAGATGACATCGATCAGGCTGACCATGCGCAGGATGTCCCCTTCGCGGAATTCGACGAGGCGGCTGTCGATGTGGCTCTGCAGCATGAAGTGGGTGTACTGCTCGCGGTCGTCCTGGTCCATGCCGCCCCCGGCGTGGCGGCTTTCCTGGTAGCGCAGGTAGAGGGCGTAGTGTTCGTCGCTGTCGATCAGCGCTTGCTGGCGGGCCCGTAGGGTGCCCGTGTGGCGTGCCAGGCAGCGGCGCTGGCTGCGCGTGGCGACAAAACGTTCGACCGGCAGGCGCACCGGGATGCAGGCCCGGCATGCCGGGCACTCCGGGCGGTAGGTGAATACACCGCTGCGCCGGAAGCCCTGACGCAGCAGGTGGCCGTAGATCTCGCCATCGATCAGGTGGGTTGGCGTGGCGACCAGCGAAACAGCCTGTTCCCCCGGCAGATAACTGCATGGGTAGGTGGCTGTGCTGTAGAACTGGAGGAGCGAGAGCGGCAAATCGGAGTCGTTGAGCAGCGCCATCGCATCCTCGCTCAGGAAAGAACGGTTTCAGGGTGGTCTTGCGCGAGCTCGGCCAGAGCGTCCGGCGATTCCAGCCAGGGGCGGCTGGCGGCGTCGATTGGCCACCGGCCCGGCAGACCGGGGGTGGCGGTCAGCGTGCGCAGGCGCGCGATGAAATCGGCGCGCGGAATTTCGCGTGCCCCGAGGGACGCAAGATGCGGCGTGCTCATCTGGCAATCGATCAGGCCGTAGCCCTGCGCCCGCAGAAAACGGACCAGATGGGCAAAAGCGATCTTCGAAGCGTCGGTGGCGTGCGCGAACATCGATTCTCCGTAGAACATGCGACCGATGGCCAGGCCATAGAGCCCGCCGACCAGTTCATTATTGACCCAGGTTTCGACCGAATGGGCGTAGCCGAGTTCATGCAGGGCGAGGTAGGCGTGGCGCATTTCGCGCGTGATCCAGGTGCCGCTTTGGCCGGGGCGCGGGGTGCTGGCGCAGGCGCGGATGACGGAGGGGAAGGCGCAGTCGAGGCGGACTTCGAAGTTGCCTTGTTGCAAACGGCGGCGCAGCGAGCGGGAAACGCGCATTTCGTCGGGGACGAGCACCATGCGCGGGTCCGGACTCCACCACAGGATGGGCTCACCGGGCGAAAACCAGGGGAAGATGCCGCTGCGGTAGGCATCGAGGATGCGCGGTGGCGAGAGGTCGGCTCCGGCGCAGAGCAGGCCGTTGGGATCGCGCAGCGCCTCTTCGAGCCGCGGAAACTCGTCGTGGGGATCCAGCCAGGGGATCATGGTTTCTGGCTGCCGGGCGGGCACCCCGGACGGCGGAAGGCGACGACGTGATCGACGTCGGGGCGGATGCCGATCATTTCGCCGATGGCGTGATCGTGGTGCGAAGGCACGAGCGACAGGACTTCGGCACCGCTGCCCAGGCGCAGGGTGTAAATGAACTCGGCGCCGCGGAAGGCTCGCTGCCGGACTTCGGCACGCAAGGGGCTCTCGTCGTCATGCACGATGTCGTCGGGGCGCACCAGTACCTCGATGTGGCAGCCCTGGCCGCAGCGGGCACAACCCAGCTGGCATTCGAGCGGCAGATGCGAGACGAGGCGACCGATTTCGACATCCACGGTATGCCCGTCGATCACCGTGCCGGGCAGGAACGCGCCCTGGCCGATAAAGTCGGCGACGAAGCGGTTGGCTGGCCGATGGTAGAGGTCGTAAGGGGTGGCCCATTGCTGGATGCGCCCGGCGTGCATGATGCCGATCTCGTCGGCCATGGCGAAGGCTTCGTTCTGGTCATGGGTGACCAGAATGGCCGTCGTGCCTTCCTGCTTGAGGATGGCGCGCACCTCCAGCGAGAGGCGTTCGCGCAGGTCCACATCGAGGTTGGAGAAGGGTTCGTCCAGCAACAGAAGTTGTGGGCGAGGAGCCAGTGCGCGGGCCAGCGCCACGCGCTGCTGCTGGCCGCCGGAGAGTTCGTGCGGGTATTTTTCCCCGGTGCCGGCCAGGCCGACGGTGGCCAGGAGTTCGGCGACTCGCGCAGCGCGCTCGCTGGCCGGCTGGGCAGCAATGCCGAACGCGATGTTGCCGGCCACCGTGAGGTGCGGGAACAGCGCGTAATCCTGAAAGACCATGCCGATCTG
>CAZHFS010000206.1:0-5659 GCA_964531885.1 uncultured Propionivibrio sp. | reverse complement strand
GGCGGAGAAATCGTTGGCATTGCCGGCGTATCCGGAAATGGCCAGCGCGAACTGCAACAGGTGATCTCCGGGGAAACGCCGATCGACGAAAAATTCCCGGTGCAGATTCTCGGTGTTGAAGCCGGGAGGCTGAATGCTGCGGCACGGCGCCGGCTTGGCATGGCGTGTGTGCCAGAAGACCGATTAGGGTGCGGGGCCGTGCCGGCCATGTCGCTTTCGGAAAATGCCGTGCTGACCGGAGCCGATACGCTGAGCCTGGTCCGCAACGGTTTTGTCCGCAAGCGTCGCGCGACTGAATTTGCTGATCAGTGCATTGCCAGCTATGACGTCAAGTGCAGTGGTCCCGATGCGGTAGCAAAATCACTCTCTGGCGGCAATCTGCAAAAATACATTGTCGGCCGCGAGATCCTGCAGGAGCCGAAACTGCTGGTCGTGGCGCAGCCCACGTGGGGTGTCGATGTTGGCGCAGCGGCGTTCCTCAGGCAAGCCATCATCGACCTGCGCAACCGCGGCAGCGCGATCCTGGTTATTTCCGAAGAACTCGACGAACTCTTCGAATTGTGCGACCGCATCGCAGTCATGGCCGAGGGGCGAATGTCACCCGCGCGTCCCGCGACGGATTTCACAATGGAAGAAATCGGTGTCTGGATGGCGGGGCTATGGCCTGGCGCTGAAACCACGGCGGCACAGGCTGCTGCGCACGAGGCTGCCGCATGAAGTGGATCCGCATTGAAGCCCGACAGGAACCCGATCCGCTGATGCGCTTCGTCTCACCAGCACTGGCAGTTGCCTTGACCGTGCTGGCCGGCTTGCTAGTTTTTGCTTTGCTCGACAAAGACCCGGTGGAAGGTTTTAAGGTCTTTTTCCTCAACCCTCTGCGAGATACCTATGCGCTGTCCGAACTGCTCCTGAAAGCAACGCCGCTGATGCTCTGCGCACTGGGCCTCGCCGTCGGCTTTCAAGCCAACGTCTGGAACATCGGCGCCGAGGGACAATTCATCTTTGGTGCTATAGGGGCCACCGGCGTCGCGCTCTATGGAGGCGAACTGGGTCTCGCAAACTCTTCTGCCGCCATGCTGGGGGCGATGACGCTGGCCGGGGCCTTGAGCGGAGCGTTGTATGCCGCGATTCCGGCCTGGTTGCGCACACACTTTCACGCCAGCGAGATTCTGGTTTCGCTGATGCTCGTCTATGTTGCCAACCTGTTTTGCTCCTGGCTGGTGTTCGGCCCCTGGATAGATCCTGACGGTCTGAATTTCCCCCAGACGCGGATGTTCGATGATACGGCACTGCTGCCGCTGTTGATCGAGGGAACACGGCTCAATCTGGCACTACCCATGGCGCTGGGCCTGTTGCTGCTGGGTCACGTGTACCTTAACCACTCCTATGGCGGGTTCAAGATGCGAGTTGCTGGTGGCGCCGAGTTCGCTGCGCGTTACGCTGGTTACTCCTCGAAGCGCATGGTCTGGTTCGGACTCTTGGCAGGGGGTGCCACCGCAGGTCTTGCCGGCATGGCCGAAGTTGCCGGCCCGGTAGGACAATTGACGGACAAGATCGCGTCTGGCTATGGCTTTGCTGCCATCATTGTTGCCTTTGTCGGACGGCTGAATCCTTTCGGGATCTTTCTGGCCAGTGTCGTCATGGCTCTGTTTTACATCGGCGGGGAGCAGGCCCAGCAATACCTGAGCCTCCCCTCGGCCATTTCCAAGGTGTTCCAGGGATTGTTGCTATTCTTCCTGCTGGCCACCGACCTGTTCATCAATTACCGGCTGCATTTTGGCCGCTCAACCCGTCACTGATGGAACAAGACCTTTTTTCTGCCATTCTGTTTGCCACTGTCGTTGCGGGCACCCCCTTGATTATCGTCGCGCTTGGCGAATTAGTGACGGAACGCGCCGGTGTGCTCAATCTCGGGGCTGAAGGCATGATGGCCATCGGCGCCATCGTCGCTTTTGCTGTCACCCACCATTCCGGGAGTCCCTGGATCGGTGCTGCGGCCGGCATGGCTGCGGGGATGGCGACGTCCTGGTTGTTTGCCTTTTTGAGCCTGACCTTGATGGCCAATCAGGTTGCCTCCGGTCTGGCCCTGGCAATTTTCGGCGTCGGCCTTGCCGCATTTGTCGGAAAACCCTACGAAGCGGTCAGCCTGCCCGCAGTGCCGCCTCTTGCAATACCTGGTCTCTCCAGCCTGCCCTTTATCGGTACCGCCCTATTCGAGCAACAACCCATCGTTTATCTCTCATGGCTACTTTTCGCGGCCATCAGTCTCTTCCTCTACCGCTCACGTGCCGGACTGGTTTTGCGAGCAGTGGGTGAATCACCCGCCTCCTCTCACGCCATTGGCTACCCTGTGATCCGCATCCGTTATCTGGCAACGCTGTTTGGCGGTGCTCTGGCAGGCTTGGGCGGCGCCTTTCTTTCGGTCTTTCACACACCGCTGTGGGTGGATGGCATGATTGCCGGCCGCGGGTGGATCGCGCTGGCGCTCGTAGTCTTCGCCACCTGGCGACCGTGGCGCGTAATGATCGGCGCCTACCTGTTCGGCGGCGTCATGGTGAGCCAACTCTTCGTGCAGGGCTCTGGAATACACATCGACGTGCCGCAGCAGTTCCTCTCTGCCCTGCCTTATATCGCAACCATCGTCGTCTTGGTCCTGATTTCACGTAACGCACTGAGCATCCGCCTCAACTTTCCGGCATCCCTTGGCCAGCCTTTCCGGCCGGATACCTGACCAATACCTGCCCTTTCCCCCACCCGTACCAAGGAGTCCACCATGATGCATTCCTGTCGCACCCTGTTTGGCGCGTTGGCGCTGACCTTAACCCTACCTTTCGCGTCCTCTCTGCAGGCACAAGAACCGGTCAAGGCCGGCTTCGTCTATGTGAGTCCCATCGGCGATGCCGGCTGGACCTACCAGCACGACCTGGGCCGTCTGCAAATGGAAAAATCACTGGCAGGCAAAGTGACCAGCCGTGTGGTCGAGAACGTCCAGGAAGGGCCTGATGCTGAGCGCGTGATCCGCGAATTCGCCAGTAGCGGCGCCAAAGTGGTGTTCGCCACCAGTTTTGGCTACATGAACGCGACGGAAAAAGTGTCCAAACAGTTTCCGAACGTGACATTTCTGCATGCTACCGGCTACAAGTCGGGCAAGAATTTCGGCAACTACAATGCGCGCTTTTACGAAGGTCGTTACCTCAATGGCGTGATTGCCGGCAAGATGACCAAATCCAACATCCTCGGTTATGTTGGAGCCTTCCCGATTCCCGAAGTGCTGCAAGGTATCAACGCCTTCATTCTGGGCGCGCGCAGCGTCAACCCGAAAGCCGAAGTGCGCGTGATCTGGGCAAACAGCTGGTATGACCCGGGCAAGGAGCGCGAGGCTGCCATGACCCTGATCGCCCAAGGGGCCGATATCGTCACCCACCACACCGACTCCACGGCCACAGTGCAGGCCGCTGAGGAAAAAGGCGTTTACGCTTTTGGCTACCACTCAGACATGTCCAAGTACGGCAAAAAGGCGCACCTCACGGCCACGACGCACCAGTGGGGCGAGTTCTACACCAAGACGATGAATGACGTGCTGGCAGGCACCTGGAAACCAAACAACCTGTGGGGCGGTTTCAAGGACGGGATGATCAAACTGGCGCCGATGAACCCGGTTATCCCGAAGGATGTCCAAGCCACGGTAGCCGATCTTGAAGGCAAGATGAAGGCCGGCACCTTCCATCCCTTCACCGGTCCGATTGTTGATCAGGACGGCAAGGAAGTCCTGGCCAAGGGCAAGACGCTGACTGACGATGAGCTGAACAAGATGGGCTACTACGTTCAGGGCGTCGCCTCCAAGCTCCCGAAGAAATAATCCTGAAATAGTTTCCGGCCTGAAACGTCGGGCCGGAAACATCCATTCCTCGCAACTGCAATCCCCGTACTTCACTGAACAGCAAGGCGAGAGGACTGCCAGCCTAGCAACCATTTTTTATTCAAAGGACGTAACCATGTTGAGTGACGACGGCAAACACCTTCACGTCAGCGAAGGCGAATATCTGCATCTGATTGAGAAACTCGCCCTCAAGGTGCATCAATCCGGTTGGGAATTCGACACAATTCTATGTCTTGCGCGAGGCGGAATGCGCCCAGGTGATATTCTCTCGCGTATTTTCGACCGTCCACTGGCGATCATGTCCACCAGTTCCTACCGTGCCGATGCCGGCACCGTGCAAGGCACGCTGGACATCGCACATTACATCACCACCCCCAAGGGCCAGATTGCTGGCCGCGTTCTACTGGTCGATGACCTGGCAGATACCGGGCATACCTTGAAAGCCGTCGTCGATCGACTCAAGGAAAAATACGAAACGATTCACGAAATTCGCAGCGCAGTACTCTGGGTCAAGGGCGTTTCGGTCTTCAAGCCCGATTATTTCGTTGATTACCTGCCAACGAATCCCTGGATTCATCAGCCATTCGAGCATTATGACCGCTTGCGTCCGGACGCTCTGGCCAAAAAATGGGAGGTCTGACCACCTAAGTGTGGCTGCTGCTCTGCGAATGATGCAGCAGCCAGAGTTCACAGGTCGGCATTGATGCCTCCAATCGCCCCACAAATCAAGGCCTGTGCTAACCAAGAAAAACTTGCCTACCCTATGCTTGGCGACCTATAGTGATCTGTGAGGATGGATAGGTAGCCATGAACATCAATGCTGTCAGAAACTTATACGGCGCAAGCGCTTTAACACCGCCCCCGGCAGACCCGTTAAGGCAGGCTTTCGAAAAGGCTGGAGCACGGGTTCAGGAGCAGTTGCGTTTGAACGAGGCGCAACTGTCATCCTACGGAAAATTGAAATCTTCACTTGCCCAAGCTGAAACATCGGGCCGCGCCTTGGCAGCCACTAACCAGTCAATAACCCCTGCTGCATTAAAGGAAAAGATTCAGGCGCTGGTAAAGACGTACAACGAGACCATCGTCGCCGGCAAATCCACTTCTGTCGCAGGCCAATCGGCCGCCAGCGATTTACGCCGAGCCTTGAGTTCTGACAGCGCACGGGCTGATCTCCGAAACATGGGAATCACCCAACAGGCTGATGGAACACTGAAATTCGAAAACAAGCGCTTCGAAGCGACTCAGCAAGCAACCCCAAATGAAGCGCTTCTCACGTCGGCGCAGCGTGTCGGAACGCTGGTTGAAAAAACCAGCACGCAATCCCTGGCCAATGGCAGCCCGATCAATACCGCCGTAAACAAACTGAATACCCGCGCAGCGGCACTCGAAGAACGTCAGAACACCCAACAAGAGCAAACCAATGCGGCGCTGCAAAGTATCCAGCAAGCCGCTTCACGTCAAAACGCCCTTGCTGCGGCGGGAATAGCCAGCTACCAGCGCATTTCCCGCCTCGAAACCTGAACCTCTCCTCTAGACTTTCCAGGTTTCAATAAAACAAATGCTGGCGGGCGGCAGGGCGATCGCTTCGCCCCCTCGCCTGCAGCTACTGCCCAGCCTTGAGCCAACTAGCCTCTGCGGCGCCGCCCCTCATAAAGACAGACACCCGCCGCGACTGAGACGTTCAGGCTCTGTACCGATCCGAGCATCGGAATGGTTACGAGCTGGTCACAGTTCTCGCGAGTCAGGCGCCGCATCCCATCTCCCTCGGCGCCAAGCACC
>CAZHFS010000205.1:0-5680 GCA_964531885.1 uncultured Propionivibrio sp. | reverse complement strand
GATATTCAGGCAGCTTGCGCTGCCATCATTCGTCAGTTTTCCCTGAACGGCTATGCCAACATCCAGTTCCGTGAGGGGGTGAGCGGTCTTCGCACCCTAGAGGTCAATCCACGCATGTCCGGGGGTATTGCCATGGCCTGCCTTGCAGGCCCCAACCTTCCGTACCTCGGAGTGGCTGGTTTCGACAGTGGCTATGCCACCCTACAGATTCCCGTTGCTGTGCCCGGCCTGCGCGTCGGGGAAGTGACCCAGGCGGTGGAACTTGTCTGATGCATCCTGGCATTTTCTACCCGGCTACCCTGGTGGGCAATCTGCCTCAGGGGCGCATTGAGGTAAGCATCGAGCGGGCGGAGATGGCACCGGAACGTCTGTTCACCTTTGCCACCCGCAACAATCCGAAGCGGGCCTTCCTCTTCCTCTCCCATGTGCTCGGCAAGCATCTGCCTGTGCCCCCTGCCTTGATGGCCGAGGTCCACGAGCGCATCGCTGCCCATATTCCGGATCTTCCGGAGCCGATCCTTTTCGTCGGCATGGCGGAGACCGCCACCTGCCTCGGGCAGGGGGTATTCGAGGCTTGGCTGCGTGACCATCCTGGAAAGCAGGCGCTGTTCCTCCATACCACGCGATACGACGTGGCCGGGGCGAGCCCCATCGTGTTCGAAGAGTCCCACAGTCATGCGCCCATGCAATGGCTCTTCGAACCTGTCGATCCGCAGATGAGGACCCGCTTTGCCGCTGCGCGCTCCCTCGTTCTCGTCGATGACGAAATCAGTACCGGCAATACCTTCATCAACCTTGCCAGGGCCTGCCGCCAGCGGGCGCCGGGAATAGAGCACGTCCATCTGGCGGCTATCACCGATTTCACCGGTCCGGAACGTCGCGCTGATTTGCCGACCACTATTGCCTTGCCGGTCACTTTCGGGGCGCTGCTGTACGGCGAGTGGCGTTTTATCCCCGGAGATGGCGCCGTCTCCGGGGTGGAGTCGGCATCCTCGCAGGCATCCGCTGCCTCGCAAGTGGCCGACCCTGGCTTTGGCCGCCTCGGACGGACATCTCCCCTTTTCCTCGATCCTGGCACGGTGGCTTCGCTGGCCGGCCGGCTTCGGCCGAGCGACCGGGTTCTGCTCTTGGGTACCGGAGAGTTCATGTATCCCGCCTTCGTGCTGGCCCAATTGCTGCAGCAATCCACCCGGGCCGAGGTGGTCATGCATGCCACCACGCGCTCGCCCATTCTGACCTGGGGGCCGATTCGCGACGTCATGTCCTTCCCGGACAACTACGGGGAAGGTGTGGCGAACTACCTCTACAACTGCGGCGAGTGTCGCTACGACCATGTATTCCTGTGCCACGAAACCGGCGTTACCGAAGGCTTGCAGGAAGTCGCCCGCCGCCTGGATGCCATGCTCCTGCGCTTCCATTCGGAGACTCACATTGAAGAAATTACTCTTCGCTGACCTCGATGACACCCTCTTTCAGAGCCATCGCAAGGTTACGCCCGGCGCTGGATGGGAACCTCTTGCCTACCTCCGGGACGGTCAGCCGATCTCTTACGCCAGTCCACAGCAGCAGGCGCTCCTTTCGTTTCTGCTGCAGGAGACGACCCTCATTCCAGTAACAGCACGCAATCACGATGCCTTCTCGCGGGTACGCATCCCTTTCCCAGCCCAAGCCATTATCAATTACGGCGGCGTCATTCTCGAAGAGAACGGTACGCCGGAAGCCGAATGGCTGGAGGCCAGCAGAGTGTCCGCTCAGGGCTGCGCCGACAACATGCGGACCTGCATCGATGCCCTGGAACGCGAAAATGCTGTGCTCGGAGGCGATGCTCACATCCGCCTTATTTCGGACTACAGCATCCCGTTCTATGTAGTGGCCAAGTCCACCAGCGGCGACATTGCTCTCATTGCCTCCCTCTACCGCTACTGCAGGGACGCAATGGCGTCAGGTAGTCTGCCGGACCTGACGTTGCACAACAACCACAACAACCTTGCCCTAATTCCCCGCTGGCTGGACAAGCAGAATGCCGTCAGTCATCTACGCAGACGCTACGAAGCAACCTACGGCCCAGTTCTTACCTTCGGCATGGGCGATTCCCAAGTTGACCTCAATTTTATGCGGGCCTGCGACTACCAAATCATTCCTGCAGGCAGCCAGATTGCCGTCGGCCTAGAAGGGAGTCTTGCTTGAGTTTCCATGGCTCTTACCGTGCCGAGGATGTCGAATTTCTCCTCAAGCCGATTCCTGTCGCCATGATCGAGGATACCTTGGAAAAGGAGCACCTCATCCAGACCGGAAAACGCCACTACAGCGAGATGCTGTCACCGGAGAAGCTCCCATCCGAGCAGTATCGCCGGCTGTTCTTTGCGGCCCACGAGATGAACCGGGAACGCATGGCGCGCGACTGCCTAATTCTCGCGCAACTCATTCTACAGAAGGTTGGCAGCCGTCCGACACTGGTCTCACTGGCCAGGGCAGGTACTCCGGTCGGCGCCATTGTCGCCCATATCCTGCGTCGCATCACCGCTCATGCCATTCCCCACTACTCAGTTTCCATCATCCGAGATAGGGGTATCGACGCCAACGCCCTCGATACCATCCTGGCCCGTGGTGCCGAGCCCGAATCCCTGGTGTTCATCGATGGCTGGACCGGCAAAGGGGTGATCACGGCGGAACTGTCGCAAGCCATTGCTAACTACAACGCAGCGAGGGGTACATCCATCCGCTCAGATCTCTATGTCCTGGCCGACCTTGCCGGCAAGGCGTTCTGTGCAGCCACAGTTGAGGACTACCTGATACCGTCATCGATCCTGAACGCGACCATTTCGGGGCTAATCAGTCGCACTGTGCTGAACGAGGCGATCGGCGAGGACGACTACCACGGATGCGTGCTGTTTACCGAGTTCGCTCCCCATGATCTTTCCGTCTGGTTCGTCGATGAGGTCGTCCAAATCGTCTCAGCTTTGCTGTCCGCTTCGGAGCACTGGCAGACGCCACAGGCCGTCGATTGGGCGGAGCAGTCACAGCGGAGCGATGCCTTTATCGCCGAGGAGATGGCACGCCACGGCATTTCCGACCGTAACTTGGTCAAGCCCGGGATTGGCGAGGCTACCCGTGTTCTCCTGCGCCGCCTGCCAGAGCGTCTAGTGCTACGCGATCGAGAGCTTCCTGCAGTGCAGCACCTCATCACCCTTGCTCGGGAGAAGCACGTGCCTATCGAAATCCGGCCCAGCCTTCACCTTAATGCCGTGTCTATCATTAGGAGTGCCGCCGATGCGTAGCAAACCGCAACTTGGGGCATCGCTATACGTTCCAGCCACCCATCCCGATCTGGTGGCTATTGCCGCTGGCGAAAAGCTGGCCGACATCCGCTCATTGATCTTTTGCACCGAAGATGCCGTCGCCGACGCGGATCTGTCTCGCGCGCTCAAGAATCTTCAAGTTGCCCTGCGTCAGTTGCGGCCACGCGACGGATATTTCCGCTTTGTCCGCGCCCGCAGTCCGGCTATTCTGGGCCATCTGATCAGCCGGCCTGGCATCGATGCAGTTGATGGCTTTGTGCTACCCAAAGTCACAGCTGACAACATTGAGCACTACATGGGCCAGATGCCCGCCACCAGCAGACATTGGGTCATGCCCACCCTGGAGACCCGCGAGGTATTCCAGGATGCCGACATGCAGTATCTCGTCCGCCTGATGGATGCCGCTCCCTGGCGTGACCGCATACATTCACTGCGCATCGGGGGCAACGATCTCTTGTCCCTTCTGCACATGCGCCGTCCCCGGGGGAGGACCATCTACGAGACGCCCGTCGGTCATGTTATCGCCCGCTTGGCGACGACCTTCATCCCATATGGCTTTTCCTTGTCTGCGCCGGTCTTTGAGCATTTCGACGATACCGAGACCCTGGGGCGCGAGATCGAAGTCGACCTCAATCATGGCTTGGTCGGCAAGACCGCCATTCATCCGACCCAAGTGCCCTTCATCGAGAATCACTACCGTGTTGACCAGAAGGATCTGGAAACCGCGCTGCGCATCCTCAATCACGATGCGCCTGGGGTCTTCAAGCTGCACCAGTCAATGTGCGAGCCAGCAACCCACCGGCCGTGGGCTCGCTCGATTCTCGATGCGGCGCGTTGTTTCGGCTGCAAATAGGCGTTCGGAGGAAAGAATGGGAGCTTGCAGTCACTGTAGTCAACCGGCGGGGCTCCTTCGCTCGGTACACAAGGAGTGCGAACAGCAGCACGCTGCTGCCCAGGCTGCAATACAGCGTGCAGTGGTGCAGTTCATTATGCACCAAGCCGATGCCGGTCAGGTCAGATCAATGGTGCTGCCCTTGGCTAGGCAGGGCTTCGTCCGCACAAGCGAACTGGACGGCCTTATGGTCGAAGGATGGCGCCAAGCTGTCGATGCCTGCCTAGAGGACGGACTGCTGACGGCTGCCGAAGAAGCGGCACTAGTCAATTTCGCAGAAAAGACCGGACTGATGCCAAACATCTCTCGACTGCCCGCCTACGGACTACTGGCCAAGGCCGCTCAGTTGCGGGATCTCGGCGAGGGCAAGATCCAGAGCCGCATGACTTTCAACGGCCCCACCGGTCTTAACTTGCAGAAGAATGAAGTCCTGATCTGGGCGTTCCCCGGCACAGAATACCTCGAAGATCGTGAGCGCCGAGAAATGGTAGGAGTCAGTCACGGCGTTAGCGTGCGCATCGTGAAAGGAGTCTACTACCGCGTTGGCGCTTTCAAAGGTCGTCCGGTTGTGCGTCAAGAGCGAGTCAGCCTAGGTATGGGCACGTTATATGTGACCACGAAGCATATCTATTTTTCCGGTCCGCAGAAGTCGCTACGAATTCCTTACTCCAAGATCGTCTCGTATGAGCAATATTCCGACGGAATTGGTCTAATGCGGGATGCCGCAACAGCCAAGCCTCAGGTTTTTGTCACGAACGACGGTTGGTTTGCCTTCAATCTGATCAACTTGGTATCGCAGCTATGAATGAAGCAGATCCATTCGTAAATAACCGAATTCTTCGGGATCTGGTGGAGGGCAGCGAGTTGACGCTCGCAGAATTGCTGGGACGGTTTAACGCTCGGCAGGCCCGACCGCTTGCCATGCGTACACTCATGAGCTACTTGGCAAACCCTGGCGCCAAGACCCGAGTGCGTTGCCCCGATAACGTGCTAGAACACATGCGCAACGTTGCGCTGCGCATAGAGAAGAAAGCTTTCTCCAAGTGAAAGCCGTACCAAGAATTAGAGGTATTTCTTCTTGCCGCCAGAAGTAAAGCAATAACGTCCGCCTCGTGGGCCAGGACATGCGAAGTCGCTGCTACAGGGACAAAACTGATGGTTTTCTTTTCGCACTTTGGCTGAAGAGACGTCCCCGCCATGTCGGAAATCCCACGGAGCAATCGGCTGGTGATCCTGCCAGAGGCCAGTGCGTTTCACACGGGCGCCCGATTCAGCATGGGCGTATGCCTCCCGGTCCGCGATCGACTGTTCACTCTCATAAGCCTTGTAGTGCCATGCGAGCCCGCTCTGTAGTTGGCTTAGATTGGCATCCTGGCTGCCGACGATTACCTTGCCAATAATTCGCCCATACTTATCGGTCTTGCGCCAATCCACTGAGGTAGGCTGGAAAAAATGGAGTCCGACGGATCGTGTAATTTGACGATCAGGA
>CAZHFS010000204.1:0-5694 GCA_964531885.1 uncultured Propionivibrio sp. | reverse complement strand
ACGCGCATACCTGGCAGCAGGTGCGTCACACTCGACCCGTCGGACCTGACAACACACAGTCCTACCACGCCTGGAACATGGCCAGGCGTCCATACCGGATGTCCGGACTCGATCAATTTCCAGTCCACCGGATTGAAGGCAACCACCCGGTTTTCAACACAGACCTCACGCTCGCCCGGATCGGACAGTACACATGCCTCGAGCTTGAGCCCCTCGGGTTCGCCCGGCTGACGCCAGACCCATGCTTGGCTTTCCATTTGATCCTCCTGTGAAAAATGAACCGCTTGCGACGCCATCCTGCATTGCTACTTGGCAACCTCCCTGAAAACATGCACTTCTTCACTCTTGAAACCATGCCATGGAACCAGCATCGCCCACATTTTGAGGCGGGCGCGCATGCTGTCCGGCAAACGCGGCTGCAACAACCGAGCACCGGGTTCGACGCGGAGATTGATCAATGTAAGGCGGGGGCCGGGAGAGAAGGCGGTACCCCAAAGACGGGAAACGCGACCTGATCGCGCCAAAGAGGGAACGGCACCGATTCCGGCGTACAGCGCTTCGCCCCGGCAGGGGATAAGACACCGCACCAAACGCTTCGGGTCAGGATAAACCTGCTCCGCGAGCCCGTTCATTTCCATCCTTCCCGTGTGCACAGGTCGCAATGAATTCAGCCAGAGAAAAACACCGTCCGTATGACTCATTCTACAAAGACGGCTTGATCCGTGACATACGCGACAGAAAAATCGCGTCGCGCAAGCCCATGGCGGTTGCGCAGAAGGCACACCTGCGCTGACCGTCTCCCGCTTTTCTCCGGAACGCTTTACCGCCTTCCAAGCGGGCAGCGTATGCTGCGTTTTTTCCTCTGCGACAGACAGCAGATGCTGCACTTCCGTATTATCGATCCACAACCAGCTGCACTGTGACCATGCCTTCATGCCTACCTTGGCGCCATACCATGGCGCTCCCGCTTGTTCTGCTCTGCTTTGCTTTTCTGTCTCCCGCGCATGCCGCACGCGTAGAAGAAATACTGACCCTGCCGGTCTCGGTGACATTGCGTCATAATGAGACGCACAATCAGAACCTGCATGTTGGCGTTTTTCGCGACGACAGCGCGCAAAAGCCCCAACCCTTTCTTGTTCTTGGTCACGGCCGTCCGGCTAATGGCAACTTTGGCGCTTTTCGGGTCGATGGCTTCCGAAAACAGATCGACTATTTCGTCAATCGTGGCTTTGTCGTTCTCGCCCATTTACGTATCGGCTACGGCGCCAGTGGCGGGCCCGATGTGGAAAACGCCGGTCCATGCAACAACCGGGACTTCGCTTACTCCTACAACGTCGGTGGTCAACAAACCGCACAGGTGTTGACCCTGGCACGTTCGCTCCCTTACATCGACCCAGAGCGGGGCGTAGTCGCCGGGCAGTCGTACGGCGGCGCGCTGGCCATCGAAGCGGCGGCGCGTAACCTTCCCGGAATCATCGGCGCAATCAATTTTGCGGGGGGTGGTGGCGGCGACCCGGTCAACCGCCCGGGGCAGCCTTGCCGTCCGGACAAGCTTGAAGCGCTCTATGCCGACTATGGAAGGACAGCCAGCGTCCCGACGCTTTGGCTCTATAGCGAAAATGACGCATTCTGGGGCAAAGACATCCCGCACGCCTGGTTTGCCGCTTTCACTGCACAGGGAGGCAAAGGGCGTTTCGTACAGCTTCCGGCGGTACACAACGCTGGCGCAGGTGGCGGTCACGCGGCCTTCACGCGCATCCAGTCCGAATGGCAAGTGCACGTCGACCGGTTTCTGAACGACATCGGCTTCACCACACCTTGAATCCGGCACAGACCAGCAAACAGAGCCATTCTCGATCGCGCGTAACGCATCCAATCGACGCGCCCCGACTCGCCACGGATGGTTCGAGTACGTCATAATTCATGGTTACATCCCCACTCAGGAGTTGCCATGCCCGCCTCAACGTCTGAAGCCCTTCGCCAGAAACTCATCGCCAATTTTCTCCGCTACGCCGCCGTCAGCAGCCAGAGCGATGCCAAGGCCGGCATTCTGCCCAGTTCCCCTGGCCAGATGGACCTGGCCCGCCTGCTCAAGGGTGAACTGGAAGCCCTGGGTCTTGCCGACATCAAGCTGACCGAACAAGCCATCCTTACCGCGCGCCTCCCCGCCCGCCTGCCCGCGAACCACAGCGGAAAAGTACCCGCCATTGGCTTTCTGGCACACCTCGACACGGTCAATGTGCATCTTTCTCCGGAAGTGAAACCGCGCATCGTGACCGCCTACGCCGGGGGAGACATCTGCCTGAACGAGCAAAAGGGCTTGTGGTTGCGCACTGCCGAACACCCGGAAATCGAACGCTACATCGGCCAGGATATTGTCGTCACAGACGGCACCAGCGTGCTTGGCGCCGACAACAAGGCCGGCATCGCCTCGATCATGGCCGGACTCTCCGAACTCATCGCTGACCCGGAAGCCTGTCACGGCGACATCCACGTCGCCTTCGTCCCCGACGAGGAAATCGGCCTTCTGGGGGCCAAGGCCATGGATCTCGCCGATTTCCCGGTCGCCTTCGCCTACACCCTCGACTCCTGCGAGCTTGGTGAAGTGGTGTATGAAACCTTCAACGCCGCCAGCATTACCGTTGAAGTCCAGGGCATCACCGCCCACCCGATGTCCGCCAAGGGTGTGCTGGTCAACCCCACCCTGGCGGCCATCGATTTCGTCAATCACTTCGACCGACTGGATACCCCCGAGCATACCGAAGGCAAGGAAGGTTATTTCTGGGTGCGCTCAATGGTCACCAACGACAACGTTGCCGTGGTCAAAATGAACATCCGCGACCACGACAAGGCCCGCTACGAGGCACGCAAACAGTTCATTGCGGATGTCGTCCGCCTCGTCGAGACGCGCCACCCGAAAGCCAAATTCAAATTCAGCATCGAAGACAGCTACGGCAACATCGCCGATGCGCTCAACGATAGCAACAAGGCCTGCGTGGATTACATCTATCAGGCGATGAACCGTCTTGGCATCGCCCCCAAGACCATCGCCATGCGCGGCGGCACGGACGGCTCCTGCCTCTCAGCGCGCGGCATCCCGACGCCGAATTTCTTCACCGGCGCCCACAATTTCCATTCGCCCTGCGAGTTCCTGCCGATCCCATCGTTCGAACTCTCGTGCCGGATGATGCTGGAGATCAGCCGCCTGGTTGCCGAAACTCCGAAGGCTTAAGCCTCTAGCCAGGACAGTGTCGCCTTCAGGAAGAAGGCGACACTGCAGCAGATCAAGCTTTCGTCACAACGCATCACACCACCACACCGACCGCCCACATTTAACGCCATGGCCACCAGGGCTTTCCCTGAAAGACAGCTGTTCTCAAGCACCCGAGCTTTCCTCTCGAGCCGCGTCGGTCTCGCCTTGCTCACTGCACTAAGCCTTCAGCAGGCGGCCAAAGCGGCAGAGTACTCTTTCGTCACCGAACACTTCCCACCGTTCAACTACGCCATCCCAGGATCGAACGAAGGCGCCGGGCCGGTTGCCGAAATCGTTCGCGCCGTCTGCAATAAGATCAAAGCTCAGTGTTCGATCCATGTTTACCCCTGGCGCCGCGCCTTATCCATGGTGCAACATGGCGAAGCGGATGGCATTTTCAGCTTCCTGCGCACCCCGGAACGTGAACCGTTTTTCCATTTTTCTGAACCCATCGTTGAAAGTGCCTACGCATTTTTCGCCCACTCCGCATCGGAATTCAAATACACCCGCGCGGAGAGTCTCGAAGGATTTACGATCGCGGTCTATGGGCTTTCCTCCGGAACAAACCTGGCGTTGCAGGACATTCTCAAACCGGTGAATAACATTGCGGTTACCACCGATATCAGCAATTCCACGGTGCTCAAAAAACTCGCCGCCGGCCGTTACGGCAACAGCGACAAGGTACTCGCCGCCCTGAACCGTGACGTCGGACTGCATCTGATAGAAGAAGAACGTATCACAGGCGTGAAGCTGATCGGCGACTACCAGACCATCGTTTATCGCATCGGCTTTTCCCGCAAGCAGGTCTCCAACGCCCGGTTCAACACATTCAACGATGCACTCAAGAGCCTGATCCGCGAAGGCAAGGTCAAGGCCATTCTCAGCGAATACCATCTCAAAGCGGCGCCGTAGCAAAGACCACACGGCACCTCTAGCCAGTGCCCCGAATTAACACCTGACGGGGCACGGCCTAGTCACAGATCAGCGGTAGATGTTTCCGCTGCTCAACCCAGCGAATGCAACCCAACCCGGTTGCCTTCGCTGTCGATGAAGAGGGCAATAAACCCGTGTTCTCCGATCGACGTTTTTGGCAACGCCACCGTTCCACCGGCGTCTACAACACGAGCCAAGGCGGGGGCAAGGTCATCACCGACGAAGAAGTACACCAGGCTGCCATTCGCCTGTGGCTGCATCGGCGCCATGCGAACCAGTGCCCCCGAGGGATAGCCTTCGCTGTAGGGGAAGACGGCCATTTCGCAATCACCACTGTTTTCGTAACGCAAAGACGTCGCAAGAACACCCTCATAGAAGGCAGTCGCTCGGTCAAGATCGACGGTTGGAATTTCAAACCAGCTGATCGGTGAATGCATGAAAGATCTCCTTGAAAAGCGCCAGCGGGATGCTGACGATGGAGACATGATCTCCCCCTGCTCCTGACAGCATGGTGTCAGGAGAAGCAGCCTCACCCCAGGGAGCCCGTGGTACGCTGCCCCCCTTTCCATACTGACTGCTGACAAATTGCCATGCGTCCAGCCGATCGACTGTTTCAGATCCTGCTCATGTTGCGCCATGGGCGCATCGTCACGGCGGCCAAGCTCGCCGAGACACTGTCCGTCTCCGAGCGCACGATTTACCGCGATATCGCCGACCTCGTCCAATCCGGCGCTCCGATCGACGGCGAAGCCGGCGTGGGCTACCGCTTGCGCCGCGGTTATCAAATCCCGCCCCTCATGTTCAATGGCGAGGAAATCGAAGCATTGGTTATCGGCGCGAAACTCGTTCAAGCCTGGGGAGATGCTGCGCTTGGGCGGGCGGCTGAGCAGGCCATGGCACGCATCAGCGCGGTACTGCCCCGCCATCTCGACGAGCGCATTGCCGGCAGCGAGCGACGTTTCCTTGCCCCCGACTTCATGCAGCCTGCGGCAAAACGCGAACCGATGGCCCTGCTGCGCGAAGGCATGGAACATGGCCGCAAGCTCGACATCCATTACCGCCGTGCCGATGGGGAAAAATCGTCACGCCGTCTATGGCCACTAGGCCTCGTGTTCTGGGGGCATTGCTGGACGCTTGGCGCCTGGTGCGAATTGCGCACCGAATTCAGGACATTCCGCGTCGACCGGATTGAACACGTCGAGATCAGTGCCGATAGTTTCGACGACCGCTACGGTCACCTGTGGAACGAATACCTGGCCAAGGCACAAGGAGAAAGCCAACAGCCCGCTGAACCGTAAAAAAAACGGGCACCGAAGCACCCGTTTTACCTAGAGGAATATCTGCCAGTGATTAGAACGCGTGACGCACGCCCACACTGAAGTTGCTGTTATTCTCGTTCAACTGACCGACGCCTCCAAAGGCCTGCTTGGAGGTTTCGTTGTTACTGATGTAACCCACGTTCGTGTAGAGTACGGTGCGCTTCGAGAGTTCATGCTCGTAGCCCAACC
>CAZHFS010000203.1:0-5707 GCA_964531885.1 uncultured Propionivibrio sp. | reverse complement strand
GATAAATATTTAATGAGGGAGAAAAAATGAAAAGAATGAAATACTGGTCAATTGGTTTATTTCTTGGCCTTGTCGCCTTCTCCGTTACGCATGCGCAAACCGCAGTGCTGCCTGAGACCCAGAATTTGAAGCGTATTACGCTGGTCGTCCACGGCGGGTCGGGAAACCTGACTCCAGCCACTTTGCCGCCCGAACTGGCCGCACAGTACCGCGCCGGCATGGAGCGTGCACTCAAGGCAGGGCATGCGATCCTGGCTACTGGAGGGAGTAGCATCGATGCGGTTGTTGCCGCAATCAAGGTCTTTGAAGATGATCCACTGTTCAATGCAGGGAAAGGCGCTGTCTTCACCCATGCGGGCAAGAATGAACTGGATGCCTCAATTATGGATGGGCGCAGTGGACAGGCAGGTGCCGTAGCTGGGGTAACGACAGTCAAGAATCCGATCACTGCCGCCCGGGCAGTAATGGAAAAGACCAAGCATGTCCTGATGGTCAGTCAGGGGGCCGAGGCGTTCGCCACCGATCAAAAATTGGAAATGGTTTCTCCAGAGTATTTCTTTACGCAGCGGCGCTGGGATCAACTGCAAAAGGCCAAGGAAGAAAACCAGATCAAGCTCGATCATGACGGGAAACAAAAAACCTCGTCCACAGGGGCGGATGAAGCATACGCCCTGTGGGAGGCCGATCATAAATTCGGCACGGTGGGTGCCGTAGCCCTCGATTCTTATGGCAACCTGGCAGCGGGCACATCAACGGGTGGGCTAACCAACAAACTCTATGGACGGGTCGGTGATTCACCGATCATCGGTGCGGGCAACTACGCGGATAACCGCACGGTGGCTGTTTCGGCGACAGGGACCGGAGAGTTCTTCATGCGGGGGCTCGTGGCGTATGACATTTCCGCGCGAATGAAGTATGCCGGCCAGAGGGTTGCCGATGCCGTCGATCAGACAGTGCGAGAAGCCTTGACCGACAAAAAAGGGCGGGGCGGTGTCATTGCACTGAGCAAGGACGGTGAAGTGAAGTTTGCCTTCAACACCGAGGGCATGCACCGTGGTTACATCAGAGCCGATGGTGTGCCATTCACAAAGAGCTTTGCCAACTAGGAAGGTTGGCAATTACCAGAGGTCGGGTTCATTCCAGAGTTACCCTCAGAGACTGAAACAAAAAACCCCGCATCGGCGGGGTTTTTTGAGGGCATAGCGCGAATTACTTGACGCGAGCGCGGTACTCGTCGGTGCGGGTGTCGATCTCGATCTTGTCGCCGATTTCAACGAAAGCCGGAACCGGCAGCTCAAACCCAGTGGCCAAGCGAGCAGGCTTCATGACCTTGCCTGAGGTGTCGCCCTTGACGGCGGGCTCGGTGTAGACGACTTCACGAACGAGGCTGTTCGGCAATTCAACCGAAATGGCCTTGCCGTTATAGAACACGACTTCACAGGCCATGCCGTCCTCAAGGTACTTGAGGGCGTCTTCCATGTATTCGGCTTCGATTTCGTACTGGTTGTACTCGGCATCCATGAACACGTACATGGGATCAGCGAAGTACGAATAAGTGACTTCCTTGCGGTCGAGTTGAACGACGTCGAATTTGTCGTCGGCGCGGTAGACCGTCTCGGACGGGGCGCCGGTGAGCAGGTTCTTCATCTTCATTTTGACGACCGAGGCGTTACGGCCAGACTTGCTGTATTCGGCCTTGAGCACGACCATGGCGTCGTTGCCGACCATGAACACGTTGCCGGCGCGGAGTTCTTGAGCGGTTTTCATAAAACGTTCCGGGATGACTTGGTGGAAAAATAGCCGCGCATTATAACTTGGATCGGCAAAAACGCACTAGCGCCGCACACAAATCTTCCTGTTTTTGCAGTTTTTTTCTCCACGAATCAGCCGCTTCGTTAAGATAAGGCAGATTTTTCTGCCACTCACGCCAGCCGATTCCTACATCGTTGGGTTCAGAAAAACCATTCCAGGCTGCATGCAGGTCATGCACGGCCCGGGTCGCCTGCTCTGAAAGACCGGCACTGTAGCGTGCCAGAAATGCTTTCAGTTTGGCTTTGTGGGCTTCTTCCTGTTGCGGATAAATATGCCAGACCAGCGGCACGCCTGCCCATTGGGCTCGCACGAACGAGTCTTCTCCACGCACGAAATTGAGATCGCAAAGCCATAGGAGTTGGTCGTATTCCGGCTGGCTGACAAACGGAATCGCGCGAATTTCCAGTGCGCCACGCTGTTGCCTGCTTCCAGTCGGGAGCGATGTTCCGAGCCATTTTTCCACCCCCGCCTGGGTGCGCGTGGGAGGGAGAAGAAGGCAAATCAGGCGATCGTTTTTTGACCAGGCCTCCAGCAGAGCAGGCAAGGCTGGGTTGTCGTAGGCAAAGAGTGAAACAAGTATAGTGCCTGCACTTGGAGGCGGAAAACCAAGGCGGCACCAGAAAACGTGCTGGTCGCTGGTAGCGGCGCGAAATTGTCTGCGAGCAATATCAAGATCGCGTTCGCGTAGCAAGCCACCGCTGTTCGAATCAAAGCCTGGGAAGAAAAAGTATTTTGTCAGTTGAAGTCGTGGGTGCGGCGAGGGTAGGGCGTGGCAGTTGGCGACCCAGTCTTCGGCTGAAAGATAGTCAAGGTTGATCCAAATCGGGGCATGAGAACACGCGGCCATCTTCTCTTCGAATAAGTTGGGAAGGCGGCAGGCAAAGGCTTCGATGACCACATCCCCCGGGGTGCAAGCAGGAAACTCGGGCAGCCAGCGGCAGACCTCAATTCGCCTAGCGTCGGGAGAATCATGTAAAGCAATCTGCTGGGCGGAAAGCTGAGGATCGAGTGGTGGGCAAATAAGATGAAATGCCGCCAGGTCATCCACCCACAAGCGCACTTGGGCTCCGTACTCTGTGGCTAATTGTCTGGCTAGGCGCCAGCAGACCCCGATGTCCCCGAAGTTGTCGATGACATTGCAGAATATGTCCCAGCGGCGAAGCCTATCGGGCAAGGGGAAGAAAGGAGCGGGGGATTCAGGCATGGCTGACAGGAAGTGTTTACGAGTGTCAGAGTAGGTGACTTTGGCATGTTACCATCGTGCTGATCGTGCTTCTGCCTCCGATCTGTCTTTGATCTATGCCTGACTCATGCCTGAGAAAACTCTCGATCCTGTCCCTTTGAGCGGGGCGTGCAATCCCTCCGTCGAACAGATCTTTGATGCTCGATCCTTTCTGGCAACGTTGCCCGAGTTGCCAGGGGTTTATCGCATGCTCGATGCCGAGGGTAAACTACTCTACGTTGGGAAGGCGAAGAGCCTCAAAAAGCGCGTGGCATCTTATTTTCGCGAGAGCCAGCCGAGTCCGCGCATCGGTTTGATGGTTCAGCAGATTGCCCGGATCGAGACGACCGTGACCCGGTCAGAAGGCGAAGCGTTGCTGCTCGAGAACAATCTGATCAAGACGCTTGCTCCGCGCTACAACATTCTTTTTCGCGATGACAAATCCTATCCCTATATCGTTGTGACACGGGGAAGGTCGCCCAGGTTGGGGTTTTTTCGCGGCACGCCAGACCGTGAAAACGACTATTTCGGGCCATTTCCGTCATCCGTCGCGGTTCGCGAGAGCATAACGCTGCTGCAGCGCATGTTCCGTTTGAGAACGTGTGAAGACTCCGTCTTCAACAACCGTTCGCGCCCATGCCTGCTTTATCAGATCAAGCGCTGCTCCGGGCCGTGTGTCGATCTGGTGACGCCTGATGATTATGCGCAGGACGTCCATGTTGCAACCCTCTTCCTTAATGGGCGCCACCAGGAGGTTATCGGGCGCCTTAGCGCAGCAATGCAGAAGGCAGCAGAAGAAATGGCGTACGAAAGGGCCGCCGTTTTGAGAGACCAGATTCAGTCCTTGCGGCGGGTTCAGGAGAAACAGTACGTCGAAAGCGCTGAAGGAGAGGATGCCGATATCGCGGCTGTCGTGGTCATGGAGGGAATGGTCTGTGTCAATCTGGCCATGGTGCGCGGTGGGCGGCATCTCGGTGATCGGGCGCATTTTCCAAGCAACGCTACCGGTAGCCAACCCGCTGAAGTTTTGAGCGCGTTTCTCTGTCAGCATTATTCAAACCATCCTGCGCCAACGCTGCTTTATCTTAACCATCCGCTTGTCGGCGAAGATCTGGTAGCGCTTCTTGCCGAAATCACGGGGCACACTATGCGTTTGGCGACTGCGCGCCGCACAATGCATAAGTCCTGGGTGGCCATGGCCGAGCAGAATGCATCGATCGCAATCCAGGCAAGGCGCAGATTGCTGTCACGCCAGGCCGGGCGGGTCGATGCCTTGCGCGAACTCCTGGGTTGGCCCGAAGTTGAGTCGGAAGAAGGAGGGGAGTTTCGTATCGAATGCTTCGATATCAGTCACTTGCAAGGCGAGTCGACGGTTGGCTCATGCGTGGTCTATCAAGGTGACGGTATGCGCAAATCAGATTACCGGCGATTCAATGTCAAGGATATTGTCGCTGGTGATGATTATGCTGCGATCCGCCAAGTCGTACAGCGCCGTTACGAGAAAGTGGCCGAGGGAGAAAGCGTCGCGCCGTCCCTGATCCTGATCGACGGAGGAAAAGGGCAATTGGCCGTCGCTGTCGCAGCGCTCGAAGAACTCGGGCTCGGGCATTTGCAAATTGTTGGCGTGGCTAAA
This sequence comes from uncultured Propionivibrio sp., assembly GCA_964531885.1. Classification (GTDB taxonomy): domain Bacteria; phylum Pseudomonadota; class Gammaproteobacteria; order Burkholderiales; family Rhodocyclaceae; genus Propionivibrio. Next base: position 1,040 of record CAZHFS010000203.1, on the reverse strand, counting down.
GGCGAGGCGCGAAAACCAGGGCTGGAAACACTTATTTTCTCCGACGGGCGCGAACCGGTACAATTACCTATGGATCATCCGGCACTTCATCTTATTCAGGAAGTTCGTGACGAAGCCCATCGCTTCGCAGTTTCAGGGCACCGCGCTCAGCGCAGCAAAACACGCCGCACGTCCCGACTGGATGAGATCGCAGGAATCGGCCCGCAACGGCGCAAGGCACTGATCGCTCATTTTGGGGGTCTGCAAGGCATCGCAGCAGCCGAAATCGAACAACTGAGCGCAGTTTCCGGAATCAGTCGGGAGCTTGCCGAACGTATTTACCAGGCTCTACGCTGATGCCACTGAACATTCCAATGCTTCTTACCTGGTTGCGGATCATCCTGATCCCGCTGCTTGTTGCCGTCTACTACGTTCCCGAGGGCTGGATAGGATGGATCGGGCGTGATACGGCAGCAATGATCATCTTCGTGAGCGCCGGCGTGACGGACTGGCTTGATGGTTACCTTGCCCGGCGCTGGAATGAGACTTCTGCATTTGGCGCCTTCCTCGATCCGGTGGCAGATAAGCTCGTGGTTGCGACGGCCTTGATTCTTCTCGTCCAATTCGACCGGGTCGATACGATTATCGCAGTCATTATCATTGGTCGCGAAATCACGATTTCGTCCTTGCGTGAGTGGATGGCACAGATCGGCGCCCACAAAAGCGTTGCGGTATCGATGATTGGGAAAATCAAAACCGCAGCCCAAATGGTGGCCATTCCCATGTTGCTGTACAAAGCCCCTCTGTTTGGCCTGGATACACTCTTGTGCGGTACCTGGTTAGTGTATGTTGCGGCAGTCCTCACCTTGTGGTCGATGGGGTACTACATGCGTATGGCTTGGCCGCACCTCGCAGGTCATGACAAAAAAAATAAGCCGTAACCGCCGTCAATACTCGATTTCAACAAATTTTTCTTGACACTTTCTGTGGTGCGTCTATAATGCTCACTTCTTCGCGCGGGAGTAGCTCAGTTGGTAGAGCGCAACCTTGCCAAGGTTGAG
>CAZHFS010000202.1:0-5724 GCA_964531885.1 uncultured Propionivibrio sp. | reverse complement strand
TCAAGATCAGCAAGGTCGTTGGTCGTCAGATCCTCGACTCGCGCGGCAACCCGACTGTTGAAGTCGATATCCTGCTCGACAATGGCTTCCTGGCCCGCGCAGCGGTGCCCTCGGGCGCGTCGACCGGCGAATTCGAAGCCTGCGAACTGCGTGACGGCGACAAGAAGGTCTATCTCGGCAAGGGCGTGACCAAGGCCGTGGCTGCTGTGAATGGGCCGATCGCCAAGCTGCTCAAGGGCAAGAATCCGCTCAAGCAGCGTGAACTCGACGAGGCGATGATCGCCCTCGACGGCACCCCGAACAAATCCAAGCTCGGTGCCAATGCGCTGCTCGGCGCCTCGATGGCGATCACCGTCGCCGCCGCCAACGTGAGCAAGATGCCGCTCTGGAAGTACATCGGCAAACTGCACAAGAACAAGGACTTCGTGCTGCCGACCCCGATGGCCAACATCATCAACGGCGGCAAGCACGCGGACAACCTGATCGACTTCCAGGAATTCATGATCATGCCGGTCGGCGCCAAGACCTTCTCCGAAGGCCTGCGCTGGACGACCGAGATCTTCCATGCCCTGAAGTCCATCCTGAAGAAGGGCGGCCACGTCACCGCCGTGGGTGACGAAGGTGGCTTTGCCCCCAACCTGTCGAACGACGAATCGCTCGAAGTCATCATGCAGGCCATCGCCGCCGCCGGCTACAAGCCTGGCAAGCAGATTGCCATTGCCCTCGATTGCGCCTCGTCCGAGCTCTATGACGAGGGTGGCCGCAAGGGCTACAAGTTCTGGAAGTCGAATCCGGACAAGCTGTTTACGTCCGACGACATGATTGCCAAGTACAGCGAGTGGTGCAAGAAATACCCGATCGTTTCGATCGAGGACGGCCTCGACCAGAGCGACTGGGAAGGCTATGTCAAGCTCACCAAAGCGCTGGGCAAAAAGGTGCAGATCGTCGGCGACGACTTCTTTGTCACCAACCCCGAGCGCCTGAAGAAGGGCATCGACATGGGGGCGGCCAATGCCATCCTGATCAAGGTCAACCAGATCGGTACCGTGACCGAGACACTGGATGCCATCAAGATGGCGCAGGAGGCCGGCTATGGCGTGATTTCGTCGCACCGTTCGGGCGAGACCGAAGACTCCTTCATTGCCGATCTCGCAGTGGGCACCGGTGCTGGCCAGATCAAGACCGGTTCGATCTCGCGTACCGACCGCATCTGCAAGTACAACCAGTTGATCCGCATCGAAGAGCAACTGGGCGCCAAGGCTGTGTTCAAGGGCCTCAAGGCCATTAAGGGCGCTGGCTTCTAAAAGCACGCTGTGCTCCTGAAAAGCACCGCTGCGGCGGTGCTTTTTTTATAGGGATTCGGACTGTGTGGCGAAGTAGTCCCCCTTCTGGCATCTAAGGTATTGGACTATAATCTTCATTTTTTTCAGGGTGTTGTTGTGATCTCCAAAGCGTTTGCTATCTCCCGTGTCGTTGGGATTACAGTGTTGCTCGCCGGGGTTGCCGGCAGTTGCTTCGCCGGTTCGACGCTTGATCGTATCCGGCAGAGCGGTGTCGTTCATGTCGGTTATCAGGAGAGCTTGCCGTTTTCCTATAAGCATGCGGATGGGGCGACTCCTCCCGGCTACAGCGTCGAGATCTGTCAGGGGCTGATTGAAGCAATCAAGCATGAGCACAAGCTGAAGTCGCTTGAGGTGCGCTATGTTCAGGTCACTGGAGCCAACCGGATCCCTCAGGTTCAGGAAGGTAAAGTCGATCTGGTGTGTGCGGGGGTGACCAATACCAAGGCGCGCCGCGATCAGGTGGCGTTCAGCCTGCCGGTATATTTTGCTGCGGCCAAGCTGCTGGTGCGCGAAGGCTCGGGGATCACGCGGATCGACGATCTGGCGGGCAAGACGCTGGCGGTGCAGAAAGGTACGACGGGGGCGCAGATCGGAGAAGCGCGCAAACTTGGTATGCCCACGCTCAAGCTGTTGGTCGTTGAAACGCCTGCTGAGGCTGTCAAAGCCGTCGAGAGCAAGACGGCCGATGCTTTCATTCACGACGATATTCAGCTCTACGGCCTCAAGGCGCAGTCTGCGGAGAAGCTTGTTGTTGTGGGTTCGGGTCTGTCGATTGAGCCCCTGGCGATCATGTTCAGCAAGGATGATCGTGAACTCGCCAGCCTTGTCGAGCGGGAGATGACCCAGTTTTACAAGTCCGGCCAGATGCGTAAGCTCTACAGCAAGTGGTTCCAGACGACTTTGCCGCAGCGCAGCTTTAATCTCAACGCTGTGCCCAATCAGTTGACCGCTGACATGTTTACCAACCCCAGCGGGTATACCGTTGACTGGGCCATCTTCTGATTGATTGCCCGTCCCGCCGCAACGCACCGCCAGAGCGGTGCGTTTTTTTTTGTCGATCGGGAGGCTAGTCGATGACGACCGCCGTGCCACTTGCGGTGACCATCAGCATGCCGTTGCCCTGTCCGAGCACTTCGTAGTCGAGGTCGATGCCGACGACTGCATTCGCGCCGAGTGCGGTAGCGCGTTGTTGGAGTTCAGCGATGGCGATCTCTCGCGCTCTTTGGAGTTCTTTCTCGTAGGTGGCCGAGCGGCCGCCGACGAGATCGCGAATGCCGGCGAACAGATCTTTGAATAGATTGGCGCCGAGGATCGCCTCGCCGGCAACGATGCCGCAGTAGCGTGTGATACGGTGACCCTGGACTTCGGGGGTGGTGGTGATAAGCATGCTGAGGCTACCTGAGTGGATGTAGAGGGGGGCCGGGTTTTGCGCGATGCAGCGCGTTCCGTTCGGTGTGGACGGGTAGCGTGGCGCAAGGCATGTGCTATCGTAAGGTAAAACGCATGTTGAGGAGGGGTTTTGCGATGAAAGGCTTGCAAGTGTGGCGTGTGCTCTCGATCGTTCTGTGCCTGGGTTTGGCTTCGCCGGTATTTGCTGAACCTCCTGAGGGCAAGGGGAAGCCTGACAAGGCGGCCAAGCATGCCGATAAGGAAAAAGGAGGTGGTCAGGGGCGGAAAGGCGAGTCCTCAGAGTCGTCGTCATCAGCGCTGGTTTCAGCGGGGATCACGGCGGCGCTTGCCAGGCAGTATGCCGTTGATTCGCGTCTCGATTTTTCCGGCTACAAGCCCTTGCCTCCGGGGATTCGAAAAAACCTTGCGCGCGGCAAGCCTTTGCCTCCAGGGATTGCCAAACAGGTTGCTCCGAGCAGTCTGCTCTCTCGATTGCCTCGCCATGCGGGCTATGATTGGCAAGTCGCTGGAACGGATCTGGTGTTGATTCAGATCGGAACCGCGGTAGTTGCCGACGTCTTGAAGGATGTTTTCCGCTGAGTCCGAAACGTCTTCCGATTACTCGCCTTGGTGGTTTGTGGCGTCGGCTGGCCGCCTTGCGGCAGCACACCCTGCGTGCCTTTTTTATCGTGCGCGATCGTCGTACCCCTTGGCGAGTGCGTCTCGTTGCGCTCGCTGCCATGGCGTATGCCATCAGCCCGCTGGACTTGGTGGTCGACGTCGTTCCGCTGGTCGGGGTGCTTGATGATGCGGTGATCATCGCGCTGGGTTTCTGGTTGCTCGAGCGGCTGTCACCGCCCGAGGTGCTGGTCGATGCCGGGGCGCAGGCGGAGGGGTGGTTGCGACGGCCGACGGCCTGGCTGTTTGGCGGATTGCTGGCGTTGTTCTGGCTTGTTGTAGGCGTTTTGCTCATGCGTACGGTGTGGATCTGGCTGTTCGGCTGAGTGCTGGTGATCTTGCCGGGCGTGTTGCCGAGTGGCTTGTGCGCCATGCATAATGCCGCGCAGCGGCCTCTGCCGTTCCGATTAATCCGGCTTCGTGGCGCGACTTAAGAGCGGTGACCGATAACCATGACACTTCGTTTTGATCCACCAGCACCTCCGAGTGATGACGACTATTTCATGGGTGTTGCCCTGGCGGTGCGACGCAAGGCGAACTGCACCGGCAATCGAGTGGCCGCCGTGATCGTCAAGGACAAACGCATCATCGCCACCGGGTACAACGGGGTTCCATCGGGAATGACTCATTGCCTGGACGGTGGGTGTCTACGCTGCAGCAACCCCAATGGACAGTTCAAGACAGGCACCGGTTACGACCTGTGCATTTGTGTGCATGCCGAGCAGAATGCGCTGCTCTCTGCAGCCCGGTTCGGGATTTCGGTCGAAGGCGCCCAGATGTACACCACCATGCAGCCTTGTTATGGCTGTGCCAAGGAAATTGTGCAGGCCAGGATTGCGCGGGTGGTCTACCTGCACCCCTGGTTGCCGACCAGTCCGGATCCGGCCATGCAACTTGCGATGCGGGAGGAATACGCCAAGCTGATGGCCCGCCTCGACGTTGTTCAACTCGAGGATTTCGAAGATCCCGTTCCTTCCTGGGCGGTGACCGCGCTGCGTCATCGCTAACAGACGTCACGGCATTTGTTGTCTTGCTTGGTAATTAGTCTGGGCTCTTTTCCAGGACGATTTCCCATGCTGCCTTGGGTTGGGTGTATTTGTCGGTGACGTAGTGCGTGCAGGCGAGCGTTCGCCACCCAACCGTGAATAAGCGATCGAGATCGGTGCGGTCGAAGAAGCGCTTGTTCTCACCGTTGACGCAGTAATAGCGCGGTTCTATCTCGGGGTGGCCACTGGCTCCGAAGTGATGGTCGTCGGTTGAATTGAGCCGGCAGAGGAAAAGCCCTTGCGGCCGCAGCGCCGTACGAATCCGTTCCATGATGGTTTCCGTTGTCAGCCAGTCGAAATAGTGCAGCGACAGGCCAGCAACCACGGCGTCCAGGCTGTGCGGAGAGCAGGGCAGAGGCGCGCGGGTGTCGCGGCAGAGGATTGTTGCTTGCGGTACCCGGGCCTGGGTCGCTGCGGCAGCCTGGGCGTCGAGATCGAAGGCAGTGAGCATAAAACCCGCGGCACTGATCTTCACGCTGTCCTCCCCGTTGCCGCAACCGATTTCCAGTACGTGAGCGCCCGGGCAGCGCTCATGCAGCAGGGGGAGCCAGCGGTCGAGCCAAGGATCGTGCCGTTGGGTGGGGAAAGGTTTTTCTTTCGGTTGGAGCGTGCCGGTGTCCATGTGGTCTTTCAAGCAAAGGAAAGTGCCGTGCCCTGCCAGCGACCTGTTTTTGCCCGGGCAATGACGAGAGCGTTGTCACAGGGTGGGGCGCAGGCAATCAGGGATCCATTGGGAGCCCAGATGGCGCTTTGGCCGGCGCTCTGGTAACCGCCTGAAGGTGCGCCGTGATTGGCCAGAACGGCGAGGAGGCCGAGTTCTCGGGCGTGGCAGGCCAAGGTTGCTGCATCCTGGGCATATCCTTTTTCGCTCCACAGGACGCCGGCCAGATAGGCGGTTGCCCCCGCCTCGTGGGCTCCTCTGGCGTGCGCCTGGTGTTCGGTGTCGTAGCAGATGGCAGGTGCGCAGACTGTGTCATGAACGCGCAGCGTTTGCACCCCGGGTTGGCCGGGGCTGGCGTAGTTGTTTTCGCTTGCGTGAAGATACTGCTTTGCGTAGGCGGATCGTGTTCCATCCGGGTGCAAGATGATGCAGCCTATCCGGGGCTTATCGCCAGGAATGGCAATGGGAGCGCCGACGAGGGTGGTGAGTTTGTGTTTTTGCGCCTCTTCGCTCAGGGCGAGCAGCAAGGGGGAGTTGAGCTCAAAGGCAAGCTCATCGAGCAGGTCGAGTTCGTAGCCGGTCAGCGAAAGTTCAGGGCAGACCATGA
>CAZHFS010000201.1:0-5750 GCA_964531885.1 uncultured Propionivibrio sp. | reverse complement strand
AGGTCGAGTTGCGCGTCGCGCGCATCGTCGACGCCGGCCACGTCGAAGGCGCCGAAAAGCTGATCCGCCTCTCGCTCGACATCGGCGAAACAGAAAATGGGCAAATGCGCCCGCGCCAAGTCTTCGCCGGCATCAAGTCAGCCTACGATCCGGCCGTGCTCGTCGGCCGGTTGACGGTGATGGTCGCCAACCTCGCACCGCGCAAGATGAAGTTCGGCATGAGCGAAGGCATGATCCTCGCCGCCTCGGACGCCGACGGCCAGACGCCAGGCATTTTCCTGCTGGCTCCCGATGCCGGAGCACAGCCCGGGATGCGCATCAAATAAGATCGTCACCATGCCCCGCGCCCGCCCCAGCCTAAAGATACTGCTCCTTGCCCTCGCAGATGCCTTGGGAATGGCCCTTGTCGCCACGGGCGCCTTTTGGCTTTGGAAAGGTCAGCACCTCATTGTGCGTGCCTTTCCGAGCACCTCCATTGAAGCGGGGCTTTGCCTCGCCGGCGGCCTGCTGTTGATGATCTGGTCGGTTGCCGGCATCCTGCGCGAGATTCTCGCGCGAGCCGCCGAACGGCACACTACCGAGGAACCAGACAGCAACAGCAACGGGGCAAAATACTAATCGTGGCAGCCAAGCCTCCTGCGTGAGGTTGCCAGCCACACGCCAGCAGCGAGTCTCGCTCTTGTTGTGCATTCCGCTACACTAAGCACTACAACAACCTCACCACCACGCGTTAGCCCACCTTTGGCGCCCAGCGCCTGACCTACTTAACACCATGCCGCTGCCGGAAACCGACTACACAACTCGCCACTTCATCATCGATGGCCGGGTGCAGGGGGTCGGCTTTCGCTGGTCGATGTGCTACGAGGCAGAGAAACTTGAACTCACCGGCTGGGTGCGCAATCGCAGCGACGGAACCGTGGAGGCGCTCGTTCATGGCAAGCGCCAGCAGGTCAACGCGCTAACAGTCTGGATCCACCGCGGCCCGCCTGGCGCCCGCGTTGACCTAGTCCGTTTCGACGACCGACCGACGAGCGCCGACGAGAAGGGATGGATCGATTTCATCCAACGCCCTACGTTCTGACTACATCCGCTCACATCACGCGCAAGAACAAAGCAATTTGCCGGGAACTCGCTTCAGCGCTATGCTGACTAACTCAGGATTTCGGTTAAGCCGGCACAAGAAACCCTGTGCCGCCCCCGTTTTTTGCCCGTAATAACAACCTGTAAAGGAGACACATCATGGCCGTTCTCGTCGGCAAGCAAGCCCCAGATTTCACTGCTCAAGCTGTCATGGGCAACAATGAAATCCGCGCATATACGCTCTCCAAGGAAACCGAAGGCAAATATGCCGTCATCTTTTTCTATCCCCTAGATTTCACCTTCGTCTGCCCGTCGGAACTGATTGCCTTCGATCACCGCCTTGACGAATTCAAGAAGCGCGGCGTCGAAGTGATTGGAGTCTCCATCGACTCGCAATTCACCCACCTCGCTTGGAAAAACACCCCCGTCAACAGCGGCGGTATCGGCCAAGTCCAATACCCGCTGATCGCCGACGTCAAGCATGAAATCTGCCGCGCCTACGACGTCGAGTTCGGGGCCGCCGGCGTAGCCTTCCGCGGCTCGTTCCTGATCGACAAAAAAGGGGTCGTCCGCCACCAGGTGGTCAACGACCTGCCGCTCGGCCGCAACGTCGATGAAATGCTGCGCATGGTTGATGCCCTGCAATTCACCGAAGAACACGGCGAAGTCTGCCCGGCGGGCTGGAACAAGGGCAAGCCTGGCATGAAAGCCTCCACCGCAGGTGTGGCAGAATACCTCGCCAGCCACGCCAAAGAGCTGTGATACGTACATCGTAATCGGCGGCACCCCGCGGCGGAAACCCGTTTCCACCTCACAAAACAAAGGCCTGCCATTTTCCTGGCAGGCCTTTGTTTTTCATGAAGCGCCGAATCAGCCCGGGACTTTGACTGACGCACCGCCTGCCGTCTTGGTCGTCCCTTTCCCTGCAGCATAATTGTGCTCAAGCCAGCGCTTGATCCGGTTCGCATCGCCTATCCGTGTCATCTTGCCCACTGAGTCGAGCAAAACAATGACCAGCGGCTTATCAGCAACGCGCGCCTGCATCACGAGGCACTTGCCTGCCTCGCTGATGTAACCGGTTTTGGAAAGGCCAACGTCCCAAGCCGTGTTTCTGACCAAGGGATTGGTATTCCGGAATCCCAATTCTCGCCCGCTCACATCGACCATGGCCTCCGGGGTCGTTGAGAATTCACGGATCAACGGATAACGGTGCGCCGCAGCAACCATTTTCGCCAAGTCATGTGCGGTCGAAACATTGTGGCTGTTAAGGCCGGTCGGGTCTTCGAAATGCGTATCGCGCATACCCAGCGCCAGCGCCTTGATGTTCATTGCCGCCAGAAATGCTGGAACGCCGCCTGGGTAATGCCGCGCCAGAGCGTGCGACGCCCGGTTTTCCGACGACATCAGCGCCAGCAACAAGGCTGTCTCCCGACTCATCGTTGAACCGACCCGCAAGCGCGAACTGCTCCCTTTGAGGTAATCGACATCCTCTTCGCCAATTGTGATGGTCGATTGAAGGTCGGGGATCCCATCAAGCACGACCATTGCCGTCATCAATTTTGTAATCGAGGCAATCGGTACGACGGCATTCGCATTCTTTTGGTAAAACGTATGCTCCCCACCTTGCTCAATCACCAGCACAGCGCCTGACTGCACCGCCAATCGTGTCGGGTCTTGCGAAACCGGGCCGGCATTCGTTGCCAAGGCCCCGCCGGTCTTCTTGACGCTGGAAACAGGGGCTTTGGGTTTAGAGGAAGCCGCTGCGGTGGATTTTTTTGGCGGAGAAGCCGGTTTACTCTTTGCACTCGAGGGCGTGTTCGATGCTTTCGGTCGCGAGGAAGCCGTCTGGGTACCGACCGGTTTTTGAGCAACCTTGTTTCGGTCCGATTCGGCAGCCACGGCCGAGCCAAGAGACAAGGCTGTGCTTACGAAGGCCACGCTCAGCATCGCCGCAATCAGCGTTATCCGCATCCCCTCCTCCATGGCTTCTTTAAACGAGTCATTCTACAGGAGATTACACCAAGCCAGAACAAAATCAAGGATATGAATGAGATACATGAGATAACTAAATTAATACATGAATTTTCCACTTGACTGGTAAAGGCTTTTTGCAGCCCGATGCCGTCCCCTGGCTAGCGCAGACAACACGCCTGAGCCTCCTATTTGCAACAGCCTACTACCATACAAGAATCCCTTTAAAAACAAAGACTTTTATTATTACCCCTCTGACAAAAGATATAAGAGCTATGCTAGACTTTTGACGCATGTTCTTGCGCCAAAGCTTCGAGCATGAAAAACACCCAACCTGTTATCGAAACGGTTCTTCCAAACTGCACCACCGCGGTTTCGACGGGCATGCTTCACCGCAAGCACGCAAGCGACTCACTTCTGGTTCCCCCCCGGCCATCAACGCAAAACTAACGTTCTGGCCCTCAACCCACCATTGAAAGAGTGTATTGCGATGACCTCCTCCATCTCCATCAATGCGCCCGAATACGTTCAACATGAGGGCTTAAAACACTGGGTCGCGGAAATCGCGGCGCTTACCACCCCCGATCAGGTTGTCTGGGCCGATGGCTCGCAAGAGGAATACGATCGCCTATGCCAGGAGCTTGTCGAGGCTGGCACGTTCATCAAACTCAAGAAACGCAAGAATTCCTATCTCGCCTTCTCCGACCCCTCCGATGTCGCTCGCGTCGAGGACAGAACTTTCATCTGCTCCAAGCGCCGCGAAGACGCCGGCCCAACAAACAATTGGGAAGAACCGGACACCATGCGGCAAACCCTCAATGGTTTGTTCAAAGGCTGCATGCGAGGGCGAACGATGTATGTGATCCCGTTCTCGATGGGGCCTATTGGCTCACCGATTGCCCAGATTGGCGTTGAAATCACAGACAGCGCCTACGTCGTCGTTAACATGCGCATCATGACCCGGATGGGTAAGGACGTATTCCCTGTCCTCGGCAAAGACCGCGACTTTGTTCCATGCATTCATTCGATTGGCGCGCCGAAAGAACCCGGACAGAGCGACCCACGCTGGCCCTGCAACCCGACGACGAAATATATCGTTCACTACCCCGAGACTCGCGAAATATGGTCATACGGGTCCGGCTACGGCGGCAATGCCCTGCTTGGAAAGAAATGCCTGGCTCTACGCATTGCCTCCAATATGGCCCGCGAAGACGGGTGGCTCGCAGAGCATATGCTGATTCTTGGCGTCGAAGCGCCGACCGGAGAAAAGCATTATGTTGCAGCCGCCTTCCCCTCGGCCTGCGGCAAGACCAACTTCGCCATGCTCATTCCACCTAAGGCACTCGGTGGCTGGAAAATCACCACCATCGGAGACGATATTGCCTGGATCAAACCCCGTGTCGGAGAAGACGGCATAAAACGGTTTTATGCCATCAACCCGGAAGCCGGTTTTTTTGGCGTCGCCCCGGGAACGAGTGAAAAAACGAACTTTAACGCCATGGCCTCCTTGGCTGAAAACACCATCTTTACGAACGTCGCACTGACCGACGACGGCGATGTTTGGTGGGAAGGCATGGGCCCGGCGCCTGCGCACGTCATTGACTGGCAGGGCAACGATTGGACGCCTGCAATCGGAAAAGAAAAAGGGATCAAGGCCGCTCATCCGAACTCACGGTTCACTGCCCCGGCCAGCCAATGCCCGAGTATCGACCCTGCATGGCAGGACCCTGCCGGCGTGCCAATTTCAGCCTTCCTCTTTGGTGGAAGGCGCGCTTCAACCGTCCCCCTGGTCTGCCAGTCATTTGACTGGGCTTCTGGCGTATTCACCGCCGCCACCCTCGGCTCGGAGACCACCGCGGCAGCTTTCGGTGCGCAAGGCGTTATCCGACGCGACCCGTTTGCCATGCTGCCGTTCTGTGGCTACCACATGGCCGATTACTATGCCCACTGGTTGAAGATGGGCCAGGCCGTCGACAACGCCCCCCCCATCTTCATGGTCAACTGGTTCCGCACCAACGACAAGGGAGAATTCGCCTGGCCAGGGTTTGGGGACAACGCCCGCGTGCTGAAGTGGATCATCGCACGCTGCGAAAACAAAGTGGATGCCGAAACAACCGCCCTCGGGTGGCTACCGCAATATCAGGACATCGACTGGACTGATCTCGATTTTTCTCCGAGCGATTTCGAAGCGGTCACCCGCATCGATAAGGATGCCTGGAAAAACGAATTGACCGGGGTAAAGGAATGGTTCGAGAAACTGGGTGAAAAAATCCCTGGCCAGCTTACACAAATTCGCGAACGCCTCGAAAAAACCATCTAGGTTTTCACTACCCAAAAAAATGGCGCCCAAAGGGGCGCCATTTTTATTCGGGACAGAAACTCGAGCCCATCTATTCCAGGTCGATCACAGACAAGGAAATCCGCCCTCTCCCGACCTTTACACAGAAGGGTGGCAGCACGCCCTCTTACTTTGGCCGTGACCCAGTTGGGAAAGGCCAGGCTCCCGTCGGGTTCAGAGCAGACTTAATCCCGGGAGTCGCAGCGGTAGACGGCTGCGGAGTCACCACGGCAGCAGGGGCCGGCTTTTCTGCAACAGCAGCGGCCTTCTTCGCTGCCGGCTTGGCAGCAGCTTTCGGTGCCGCGACCTTCTTCGCTGCCGGCTTGGCAGCAGCTTTCGGTGCCGCGACCTTCTTCGCTGC
>CAZHFS010000200.1:0-5753 GCA_964531885.1 uncultured Propionivibrio sp. | reverse complement strand
CGTTGGCCGACTTCGCCCGCGCCGAGAGTGGCCGCGGGCGCCAGCCGGAGTAGGCGGGTCGCTGAGGCGCAGTCGCGCCCTTAGGCCGGAGCGTACTGCGGCCCGGCGGCGTTGGCTGCGGTGGGCTGTGTGCCAAGCATGCGCTTGAGTTCCGGAATGCACGAGCCGCAGGACGTCCCGCACTTCAATGTGTTTTGCAGACGCGCGAAGTCGGCGCCTGCCTGGATTTCCTTGTGGATGGCCGCCTCCGTGATTGCGTGGCAGTTGCAGACCACTTTGCGCGGGGTCACCGTGGCAAGGGGCGGTTCGGCGCGCGGGGCGAATAGCCAGCGCCGCAGGGCGTCAATGGCTACGCCGTCCTGCAGGGCCGTGCGTAGCCAGCCGCTGGCCTGATCCTCCCCCGCGAGTAGCAGACCGACCAGGGCTTCGTTTTCAATGCGTGCCCGCTTGCTGACCGCTCGCGAACGGTCGTGGTAGGCAAGGCAGGCGTTCGCCGGCATGTCGAGGGCGCTGGCGATTGCTTCAATTTGTTCTGCAGCCAATGGCTCGGCCAAGGCGATACGCAGCGAGACAAGCGGACGTTCGCGCCCATCGAGCGTGAGCGTGGCGTAGTCAAACTCACCGAGCAAGGGGGCGAGGCGGGCGCGCCAGCTCAGGACGGTTTCATGCGCATCGGCAGCACTGCCCGGTGAGCGCAGGGCGAGCATGCGCCACGGCAGGTTGGCCGGCTCAATGCGCAGGGCGGCGTGCTTGAGTTCCGGTTGCTTGGAGATAGGATCGAAGGCGGGGCTGGTGAGTGCATTGACGCCGTCGTGCGAGAGGCTGTTGCGGCCCCAATGCATAGCGAGGAAGGTCTGCCCTGGGCGGACTTGGTCGCTGGCGGCGAGCGGCAGAACGATTTTTCCGCGCCGTGTCTTGACCCACACCAGCTGGCCTTCCGTCCAGCCACGCCGGTTCAGGTCGGCCGGATGGATTTCCAGACGTGGCTCTGGGGCGTGGCTGTAAAGGCGCGGTATGCGTCCGGTACGGCTCATGCCGTGCCACTGGTCACGCAGGCGTCCGGTGAGCAGGCGGAAGGGATGGCGAGCGTCAGGGGCTTCGGCGGTAAGGCTGGTCGGGATAGGGAGGAAGCGCGCCTTGCCATCGGGGAAGGCAAAACGATGGTCGGTATAGAGGCGGTCGGTGCCTTGCATCGGGCTCGGCTCTGGGCGCAAAGGCCACTGGGTCGGCCCGTTGCGGTCGAGGGTGGCGTGCGATAGGCCGCTGATATCGAGGTCGCGTCCGGCGGTGGTTTTGACGTACTCAGCGTAGATTTCTGACGATGAGTTGAAGGCAAAGTGCGCCGTGTTGGTTTCCCCCAGATGGCGAGCCAGTGTTTGGGCAAAGTCGCGGGCAATGCGCCAGTCGGGTCGGGCTTCGCCGGGCGGGGCGATCGCCGCCCGGACACGGGATATCCGGCGTTCGGAGTTGGTGACCGTGCCGTCCTTTTCTCCCCAGGTGGCTGCTGGCAGAATGAGGTCGGCGTAGGCCGCGGTTTCGGTGTCGCCCCAGGCATCCTGAACGACGACGAATTCGGCCGTGGTCAGGGCGCTGCGTACCCTGGCTAGATCGGGGAGGGACTGGGCAGGGTTGGTGCAGGCGATCCAGACGGCCTTGATGCGGCCCTCGGCCAGGGCATCGAAGAGTTCGATGGCCGTCATGCCGGGCGTTGTTGGGAGGCTCGGGATATTCCAGAAGCGGGCGAGTTCGGCCCGGTCGGCGGCGTTGTTCAGTTCGCGATGGCCGGGCAGCAGGTTGGCCATGCTTCCGGTTTCGCGTCCGCCCATGGCATTGGGCTGGCCTGTAAGCGAAAAAGGACCCATGCCGGGCTTGCCGATTTTTCCGGTGGCGAGATGGAGTGCGATCAGCGCGGCGCCGTTACCCGTGCCGTGTATCGACTGGTTGAGCCCCTGGCACCAGAAGGAGAGTGGCGCCTTGGCCGCACCGAACATCCGGGCGGCAAGGACGATGTCGTCAGCCTTCAGGCCGCAACTGCCTGCCACCGTGCCGGGCGTGAATTCGGCCAATTGCGTGCGCAGTGCGTTGAACCCCTCAGTGTGTTCGGCAATGAATGCGTTATCGGTAAGCCCCTCCCAGAGCATCACATGCAGCATGGCAGAGTAGAGCAGTGCGTCGGAGCCGGGGGTGAGTGCGAGGTGCAGGTCGGCACAGGCCGCCGTATCGGTGCGGCGCGGGTCGACGACGATCAGCTTGAGGTCGGGGTTGTTCTCCCGTGCAGCTTCGATGCGGCGAAAGACGACCGGATGGGCGAAGGCGGTATTCGTCCCCGCCAGCAGCATCAGGTCTGCCAATTCGATATCAGCATAGCTGCAGGGAACGGCATCGCTGCCGAGCGTCGCTTTGTAAGCGCTCACCGCCGACGACATGCACAACCGGGAGTTGGAGTCGATGTTGTTCGTGCCGATCAGGGCGCGAGCCAGCTTGTTGAAGAGGTAGTAGTCCTCGGTCAGCAACTGGCCCGAGACATAGAAGGCTACGGCGTCAGGGCCATGCGCCTTGATGATCGAGGAAAAACGCTGGGCGGCAACTTCCAGGGCATGATCCCAGGAAGTGGGGGATTGGGGCTGGTCGCGTTCGGTGCGCAGCAGCGGAACGATGGCCCGACCGGTCTGGACGCAGGCCAGATGAAGGGTGTTGCCTTTTGAGCATAGCCGGCCGAGGTTGGCCGGATGCTCCGGGTCACCCCGTACGCCGGTGATGCGCGCATCGGTCGACTCGATAATGACGCCGCAGCCGGTGCCGCAATAACAGCAGGTGCTGCGGGTTTCGGTTAGAGCGCGATCCATACCGCGCCACTCTCTACCTTGCTTGGGTAGTGCTTTGCACAGCCTGTGTCCGGCGCGACGGCTTCGCCGTTCTCGAACTGGATCTTCCAGCCGTGCAGTGGGCAGGTGACTGTCTTGCCGGCAACCAGCCCTTGCGAGAGGGCGCCACCTTTATGCGGGCAACGGTCGCGCAGGGCAAAAACGTCATCAGCGGCCGTGCGGAATACCGCGATCACGCCCTCGCGTGCTGATTGCACTTGCCGGCTGCCAAGGCGGGGAATGTCATCAAGGTCACAGATCTTTATCCAGGCGGTCATGGGTTATATCTCCAAGATTTCATATTCGCGGCGTACCTTGGGCTGGGTCACGGCCGTGCTCCACGGGTCCTGGTATCCCTGCAGGGCGTACAGCAGGCGCTCGTAGAGTTCTTTGCGACGTGCCGAATTCTCGACCACGATGCCTTTGACGTAGTCGAGGCCAACACGCGCCACGTAGTGGCAGGTGCGCTCCAGGTAGTAGCCTTCCTCGCGGTAGAGTTGAAGGAAGGCGCCGGCGTACTCGAGGACATCCTCGTCGGTCTTGACCTTGCACAGGAACATGGCCACTTCGGTCTTGATTCCACCGTTGCCGGCAACATAGAGCTCATACCCTGAATCGACGCCGATTACCCCCACATCTTTGATTCCGGCTTCGGCGCAGTTGCGTGGGCAGCCAGAGACTGCAAGCTTGACCTTGTGCGGCGACCACATGCCAAACAGCATTTTTTCAAGTTTTACGCCCATGGTCATGGACAACTGGGTGCCAAAGCGGCAGTGTTCGGCGCCGACGCAGGTCTTTACGGTGCGGATCGATTTGCCGTAGGCGTGGCCCGAAACCATGCCGGCCTGACCAAGATCGGCCCAGACCTTGGGCAGGTCGCCTTTGCGGATACCGAGCAGGTCAATGCGTGCCCCACCCGTGACTTTGACGGTGGGTACCGCGTATTTCTCGGCCACCTCGGCGATGGCACGTAATTCGCCCGGGGTGGTCAGACCACCCCACATGCGAGGGACCACGGAGAAGGTGCCGTCTTTCTGGATGTTGGCATGGGCGCGTTCATTGATCAGGCGCGATTGTGCGTCGTCCTCGGCCTCGTGCGGCCAGGTAGAAATCAGGTAGTAGTTGAGGGCGGGGCGGCAAGAGTTGCAGCCGTTGGGGGTTTTCCAGTCCATGGCGCTGAAGACCGCAGGAATGGAGAGCAGCTTCCGTTCGCGGATGGCGTGTCGTACCTCGCCGTGCGAATGATCGGTGCAGCCACATACTGCTTTGTCGTGGGTGTTGGCCGGCTGATAGGCTCCACCGATGGTGGAGGCGAGGATCTGCTCGACGAGGCCGGTACAACTGCCGCAGCTCGATGACGCCTTGGTATGTTTGCGTACTTCGTCGATGCTGAACAGGCCTTGTTCCTTGATCGCTTTGACGATGGTGCCTTTGCAGACGCCATTGCAGCCGCATACTTCGGCGTCGTCGGGCAGCGTTGCGGCCTTGCTTGCGCCGGCATGCCCGACGTCGCCTACCTGACTTTGCCCAAACATCAGGTGATCACGAATCGCGCTGATGTTCTGCCTGTCCTTGAGGAGCTGGAAGTACCAGGCGCCGTCGGCGGTGTCACCGTAAAGAACGGCGCCGACAAGCTGGTTGCCGCGAATGACGAGTTTTTTGTAGATGCCGGCGAACGGATCGGAGAGGATGATTTCCTCGTGGTCGCCGCCCCCCATGAAATTGCCAGCTGAGAAGACGTCGATGCCGGTTACCTTGAGTTTCGTCGAGGTGACCGACCCCTTGTAGTGGCCGATGCCCATCTGTGCCAGGTGGTTGGCGCACACTTTGGCTTGTTCGAATAAGGGGGCGACGAGACCGAAGGCCGTGCCACGGTGTTCTGCGCATTCGCCGACGGCGTAGATTTTTGGGTCATAGGTCTGCAGGGTGTCCGAGACGACGATGCCGCGGTTGCAGTGCAGCCTTGCGCTTCTTGCCAATTCAATGTCCGGCCGGATGCCTGCGGCCATAACCACGAGGTCGGCGGGAATTTCACCGCCATCCTTGAAACGTACAGCGCCGACCCGGCCAGTGCTTGCGGGTTTGATGAGTTCGGTTTGTTTCCCGAGCAAAAACTTCAGGCCTTTGCCTTCCAGCGAGTGCTTGAGCAGTTGCGCGGCGGTCGGGTCAAGCTGGCGATCCATGATCCAGTCGCCCAGATGCACGACCGTGACGTCCATGCCGCGGAGCGCAAGGCCGTTGGCCGCTTCCAGGCCGAGCAGCCCGGCACCGATCACCACGGCGTGCTTGTGGTTGAGTGCCGACTCGATCATCGTCTGGGTGTCGGCGATATCGCGGTAGGCGATCACCCCGGGCAGGTCGTTGCCGGGGACCGGCAGGATAAAAGGCGAAGAACCGGTGGCCAGCAGCAGGCGGTCGTAGTGTGCCGTAATGCATTCGCTGTCAGTGCCCCCGGTGCTGACGCTCTGAGCTTTGCGGTCAATCTTCACCACCTTTTTTCCGGCGTGGAGCGTAATGTGGTTGTCACGGTACCAGGCCAGGTCATTGAGCACGATGTCGTCAAACTGCATTTCTCCTGCCAGCACAGGGGAGAGGAGGATGCGGTTGTAGTTGGGGTGAGGTTCGGCGCCGAACACCGTGATGTCATACAGGTCGGGGGCGAGCTTGAGCAGTTCCTCGAGCGTGCGGCAGCCGGCCATGCCATTGCCGATCATGACTAGGGCCTGTTCACACTAGCGTGTTGATGTGATATGCTTACGGCATGGAGATTACCGAAGCGCAATATCGCCTGATCGAAGACTGTCTGCCGCGTCAGCGTGGCAACGTCAGCCTTACGAACCTTCAAGTCCTGAACGCCATCCTTTACGTTACCGAGCAAGGCTGCAAATG
>CAZHFS010000199.1:142-5797 GCA_964531885.1 uncultured Propionivibrio sp. | reverse complement strand
CGCTATCACCTGGATGGAGGGATTCGCATCCTGCCGTTCCGCTTCGATCTGCCGACGACGGACACCGGGCGTTATTTTGTGGTTTCGAGAAAAACAGCACCCGAGTTGGCTATGCAGTTGCAGCGAGCTTTGGCGGGTTTGCACCGAAGTGGCGAGCTGGACCGGATATTCGAATCGTTCCGATGACATTCGCGGGGCGCTCTGAGTGCGCCATGCATTCTTTGTTTGCAGGAGGATACGATGGCTTTGGTGCTAACGGAGAAGCAGGGAGCAACCGGGATACTGACGCTGAACAATGCGGCAAAGCGTAACGCGCTGAGCGAGTCGTTGATCGGTGAATTGACATCGGCCTTGCTCGGATTCAGGGCGCTGAATATCAGGGTGGTTGTGCTGCGGGCGCCCGCGGGGTCTGCGGTATGGTCGGCAGGGCATGACGTTAACGAGTTGCCGGCACGTGGCCGCGATCCTCTTGGTTGGAACGACCCGTTGCGTGTCCTGATCCGCAGCATTCAGGAATTTCCTGCGCCGGTCATCGCCCTGATCGAAGGTGGGGTGTGGGGTGGCGGGTGTGAGTTGGCGATGGCTTGCGACCTGTTGGTTTGCACGCCGGAAGCGACTTTCGCGATTACCCCGGCGAAGCTTGGGGTGCCCTATAACCTTGGCGGTTTGCTTACCTTGACCAACATGATTCCCTTGCCTGCGGCCAAAGAAATGCTGTTCACCGCTCAGCCGATTCCTGCTGAGCAGGCGTTCAATCTCGGGATCATCAATTATGTCAAACCGGCAGATGAAATCGAGACGTTTGTGCTTGGCATGGCGGATAAAATCGCACAAAACTCCCCGTTGAGTATCGCTGTGATGAAAGAGGAGTTGCGCCTTCTTTCGGGAGCGCATGCGATCACGCCTGAGTTGTTCGAGCGTATTCAAGGGCTGCGCAGGTCGGTTTATGACAGTCTGGACTACCAGGAAGGTATCAACGCGTTTCGCGAAAAACGTCGGCCGAATTTTTCCGGACACTGATGTTTGTGTGCTAATTGTGCGCCACCCCGCGTTGCGCGCGGTGGATGACAAGCGGGGCGTGGCGGGACGGTGAGTGCTAATCTGGTATCCTGATCGCTCATCGATTTTCAACGTTGCCATGAAATATCTGCTGATCCTGCTGGCTGTGTTCGTCGTCGTCTGGGCGGTTCGTAAATCGCGTCGTGGACGGAAGGCAGGCGCCATCCAGTCCCGGCCGGCAAGGCCGGGCGAAGATATGGTGAGGTGTCCTGTGTGTGGCCTCAATCTGCCGCTTAGCGAAGCAGTTAAAACGCCGCACGGAACGTTTTGCTCTCCTGAGCATGCGGCGGATCATTCTGGCACACAACGTTAAGCAAATATGCTGGCAAGCGCAGAGCGTCCTGTGGCCGTCCCGAGCGATCTGCACTGGACAACCCTAAGGTATTTCAACGCATATCGGTTTTCGATTGCGTGCTTTCTGTTCGTCTCGTCGATTCTGGCGCCATCCGCCTACTCGATCCTGTCGGCTGAGCGCAGCCTGTTTCATCTTGCCGTAACGAGTCTGTACCTGTTGGAGTCGACTGGTGCGCTGGTTGGCTTGCATTACTACCGGCGACATTTCAATGAGCAGTTGACCGTGCATGTCCTGGTCGATGTGCTTGTCCTGACCGTTTTAATGCATGTGTCGGGCGGTCTGGCCAGCGGCTTAGGGCCTCTTTTACTGGTGACTTTGGCCGGTGCCGGCCTTGTCGGGGAAGGTCGGCTGGTCCTTTTCTATGCCGCAATGGCTACCCTGTCGGTTCTTTGTGAGCATGGCTTTCGTCTGCTCACGACGCATTATGAACTCGTCAATTTTTATCAGGCGGGGCTTCTTTCTGCCGGTTTTTTTGCGGTCGCAATCAGCGCCCGCTTGCTCGCGAAGCGCGTCATCGCCAATGAAGAACTGGCGCGCAAGCGTGGCGAGGCGCTGCGTAACCAGACGCTGGTCAGCCAGCGCATTATTGCGGAAATGCAGGACGGCGTTCTGGTGGTCGATCGTGATGGGCAAATCCGGCAGTTCAATCCGCGAGCGAAGGAACTGCTTGGCTTGAATGAGGAGGAAAAAATCGACTTGTTGTCAGTGTCTCCGGCATTGGCTCAAGCCTTCCATCATTGGTGTGCAACAGCAGGCGAGTCTCCTGTGATTGGCCGGGCAACGGCCAGCGGTGCGACTGTTCGCGTTCGCTTTGCCGCGACGGAGAGTAGTGATCGGGACGTGCTGGTCTTTGTGGAAGATACCGGGCGGCTGATCGAGCAGTCACGGCAACTGAAACTGGCTGCGCTTGGGCGGCTCACGGCGAGTATCGCGCATGAAATTCGCAATCCGCTCTCGGCCATCGGTCACGCCGGCGAATTATTGCGTGAAGAGAATGAAGCGCCGATTCGTGAGCGCCTCTTGCGCATTGTTCAGGATAATGTGCAACGCGTCGAGCGTATCGTCAGTGATGTCCTCGAGCTTGGGCGCAGGGATCGGGTGCACGGTGAGCTTCTGAATTTGCGTTCCTTATTCCCCGGCCTGATCGACGATTGCCTGCATGATGCCGGTAAGGAAAGGGATGTGGTCAGTTGCGAATACAAGGGCGATGCTCTTTTGTTTTTCGACAAGTCGCATTTCCATCAGGTGTTCTCGAATCTCTTGCACAATGCCTTGCGCTATGCCTCAGGCAAAGCAGGCTGCGTGCAGATCAGGGTAGAGCCCTCCAAGCTATTTGAGGGGGTGGATGTGCATGTGATAAATGACGGCCCACAAATTCTGAATGAAGATCGTGAGCGGATTTTTGAGCCTTTTTTTACGACACATGCGAGGGGAACGGGGCTCGGTTTATACATCACGCGCGAATTGTGCGAGGGGAATGGAGCTCGTATTGCTCTGTTGGATACTGGAAGCGGTGTGGATTTTTGCGTGACGGGGAGGGGTCGGGGTGACAATGAGCCGGAGTGAAGGAAAGGGACGCAGCATGCGACCTCGTGTTTTGGTCGTAGATGACGAAGCGGATATCCGGGAATTGCTAGATTTGACCCTGGCCAAAATGGGGATATCGGCCGATTGTGCTGGAAGCGTCGCCGAAGCAACGGCTTTGTTGGAGCGCAATTCCTACCATCTTTGTCTTACCGATATGCGTTTGCCTGATGGCGATGGCTTGGCGATCGTACGTCTGATTGCGGGGCGCTACGGTGAAACGCCCGTTGCCGTCATTACGGCGTATGGAAGCACTGATAACGCCGTAGCTGCGCTGAAGGCTGGGGCGTTCGATTACCTTGCCAAGCCGGTTGCCCTGGAACCTTTGCGCGCCCTGATTAAATCGGCATTGAGTTTGCCAGTCAGTACGGATGGCGTGCAGGCAGGAGGAGCGAAAGAGGGATTGATCGGCCAGTCGCCGGTGCTGGAGACCGTCCGGGAGATGATCGCCAAGCTTGCGCGTAGCCAGGCGCCTGTCTACATCTCTGGTGAATCGGGGAGTGGAAAAGAACTTGCTGCGCGCCTGATTCATGGCCAGAGTGCCCGGCATGCGGCACCGTTTGTGCCGGTCAATTGCGGCGCGATTCCGGAAAATTTGATGGAAAGCGAGTTTTTTGGTTACCGCAAGGGAGCCTTCACCGGGGCGGATAGTGATCGTGACGGCTTCTTTCAAGCTGCGAACGGAGGCTCTCTTTTTCTTGATGAAGTGGCAGACCTGCCGCTTCCTATGCAGGTCAAGTTGTTGCGCGCAATCCAGGAGAAGAAGGTGCGCAAAGTCGGTAGTGCGAGCGAGGAAAGTGTCGATGTGCGCATCCTTTGTGCAACACACCAGCGATTGAAGGCTCGGGTTGACGCCGGGCAGTTCCGCCAGGATCTTTATTATCGGCTGAACGTGATCGAGCTGAAAATGCCTGCCTTACGGGAGCGCAAGGAAGATATTCCGGCACTGGTTGCCGCTGCTTTGCGCCGGATATGTGGCGAGCATGTTCCGGCGATTTCAACGCAAGCAATGCAAGCGCTTTGCGACTATTCCTACCCAGGCAATGTTCGGGAACTCGAGAACATTCTTGAACGGGCCAATGCGCTTTGCTCTCACAATCAAATCGATGTCGATGACCTGCAGTTGTCTCCTATTGGGCGTGATGGCGAGGACGCCGTGTCGTCGCGCGAAGGGGAGAGCCTGGACGAGCACATGAATCGAATCGAGCGGCAATTGATTCTCGAGGCTCTGGCTAAAACCGGCAACAACCGCACCGCTGCCGCTGGCCTGCTCGGGGTGACCTTCCGTTCCCTGCGCTATCGCATTGATCGCTTGGGTATCGATACGTGATGTGAGCGCCTGATGGCTTCTTTGATTCTCGATGATTCCGGTTGGGTCGATGTGGCGCGCCATGTCCCGTCACCAAATTGCGATGACCGGCCTGCGGGAGAGAGTATCGATCTGATCGTGATTCATGCGATCAGTCTTCCACCCAATGTGTTTGATAGTGGTGATATTGACCGACTCTTCACCAACACTCTTGATCCGCAAGCCCACCCTTTTTTTGCATCGATCGCAGCGCTCCGTGTCTCTGCTCACTTTCTGATCGCACGCAACGGTTGTCTTACACAATACGTTTCCTGCCTTCAACGGGCCTGGCACGCCGGTGTTTCGGCATGGGATGGGCGGGAGCGGTGTAACGATTTTTCGCTAGGAATCGAGCTTGAAGGGTGCGATTCCTTGGCTTTTTCAGATCAGCAATACACGACCCTGAGATCACTTGTCGCTGTCTTGAAATCGCATTATCCGGTCAGGGGGGTGCAGGGGCACTCGCAAATCGCACCGACGCGGAAAACCGATCCAGGGCCTTTTTTCGACTGGCGGCGCTCCGGTTTGCGCGGTTCCTGATTTCTATCGGGCATCTATGCAGCATGGCAAAGAGGGGGCTTGTTGCGTGCGGTTTTGCGTTGTGCCTGACCTTGGTTATTTGCCAATAGAATACATATACGTATGGCATGTATATGTATTTTAATTGGATTGTCCGAAAAAAAATCTTGCACACTCATAAGTTGACTACTAGAATTAGTCGAAATTCTGATGAATGGCACAACATTTAGTGGTTTTGTGTCGATTCTTTAAGTTCATGTCTCGCGTGTGTTTCACCTGTCTCTGGGGCGATTGATAGGTGATTTAAGGGAGTCAGTGGATTGCAGGTCTTGTTCAGAGCTTTTTTCACTCCAACGGCGTTCCTGTCGCGCAACAGCCCCTTTTTCCTTTTTTCTTCGAATCTTCGATTGGCGCTTCCATGCTGAAGGCATGCCATTCGGGATTCGTGTTGCCTATGACGTCTGTGTTTCAGTTGGTTGGCGACACAAAAGCTAAGAATTCAACGCGTGCTCTGGCGCGATTTGAATGCCCGCTTGCGGCGGGTTCCTGTAGCAGTGTTTGAACAGGTTTATCCACTGAAATAAAGAGGAGGTTGAGATGGCAACTGGTACGAAGAAAACTGCGGAAAAGGCCGACGTCAAGAAAGCTGCTGCACCGAAAGCCGCCGCCAAACCCGCAGCGAAGAAGGTCGCAGCACCGAAGGCTGCTGCCAAACCCGCAGCGAAGAAGGCCGCGGCACCGAAGGCTGCTGCCAAACCCGCAGCGAAGAAGGCCGCGGCACCGAAGGCTG
>CAZHFS010000198.1:0-5804 GCA_964531885.1 uncultured Propionivibrio sp. | reverse complement strand
CGGGTGGTGTTATGAACGCTTAAACAGAGCAAGGCGAGTCTGCTTGGCGGGATGCGTCGGGGAGGTGGCGAATTGGTTCGTTTTTTGAGGTGGCAGCAGGCGCACAATCACGGAATAGTTCTTGAAAGTGTCTGGTTTCTGCGTGGTGTGGCTTTATTATTACCTTCGATGTGGGCTTGGATGGTTTATGTATGGCTTTTGCAGCCTTTACGCCGTACGATTAGTTTGCGAATGTTAAGCATTCTCGCCGTAGTGCTGGAGCTGCTTGCTCTGCAATACCCGTATCGTGATGGCACTGATTTTATTACGCGTCCATGCAAACGCAGAACCCGAGCTCAGGAAAGCAAAAAGCCAGCTTTTTAGGCTGGCTAAGTGCTTGTGTATCTGGCTCCTCGACCTGGGCTCGAACCAGGGACCTACGGATTAACAGTCCGGCGCTCTACCGACTGAGCTATCGAGGAACACTTGTGTCGTCGCGAACAACGAAGACAAGATTATAGGTAGGTGTTAGGCAAACGTCAATAACTTTATGGAAAAAATGAATCACAAAACGGTGTTTCGGAAGACGCGAGCGGGTGAGGATGCGGTCAAGCAGCGCACTCGCCTCATACAGCGCAATACCAGGATGGTATTGATTCTGGTTGATGGTATGTCATCAGTCGAAGAGCTTGCGCGCAAGATCGGAAACCCATTGTTGGCAGAGTCCGCATTGAAAGACCTACAACAAGCTGGGCTTATCGAGCCTCGGCTGGACTCACTCGGAGTATCGTCCAAAGCAACAAAAAAACCACTGCCTTTGCAGGAAGTCGATGGTGCGAAAGGCGGGGGGAGGTCAGTTCCGAAGAACGACCGAAACACCGAAAAAAACCATGTTGATCAAGTGTCGGTGTCTGAGCATGCATATGCCGACAAAAATGGACCAGCGCAGCCTATCCTGGATACAAAAAAAACTCTTGCGCAAGGCGCTGCAATATCCGAAACAAACATTTCATCAATGCAGATCTCAGGTAGTTCGAGTGTTGTTACTTCGGGTTCTGTTCCTATGGCCTCGTCTGGCACAGTCCCAGAAATCAGCTTGGGGCAGTCTGAGGCGATCGAACACAAGGCAGAGCAACAAGGGCGCGCAACATCCACTGGGGATTTTAGTGTTTTCAGTCTCGTTCAGGCGGACGTTGGGAACTCACATTTGCGTTCTGGAAGTGTCGATACAAGAGGGAAGGGTGACAGTACTGATGGCGCTGACAAGAATAAACGGCAGGTCGCAAATACGTCCTCCCAGCCTTGCGAAGAAGAGACTGGTCCGGATTTAACTGATCTGCGACTGTTAAGGGAAAAAAGAGCCCGTTTCTGGGGGATTTTCCTCGCTGGTGTTCTCGTTGTTCTCAGTCTTGTGGCCGCGAGTGTGATTCTTTTTCCTTCCGAGCGTTTTCGGCCAGAGGTAGAGGCCTCGATTTTGCATGCAATAGGCCGTGAGGCTAAGGTAAGTACCTTGCGTGTCGCTTTTACACCGTCACCTGCTATTGTCCTTGGTGACGTTCTTCTGGGTGAAGGCAGTGGGGCGTTACGTATCAGTGAAATTCGCTTGCAGCCTGTCTTGAGTTCCCTGTTTGCTTCACGCAAGGTGTTTAATAAGGTCACCCTTGTTGGAGTCGAAATCTCCAAGGAACAGTTGATTGGTATATCAGACGCTGTAAGCCGTTTGTCGGCTGGCACGAATTTTATGCAGATCAGGCAAATCTCGGTAGAGCGCGCGGGTCTCGTTTTTCCGGGCGGCGTTTTGGGAGATCTGTTTGGTGAGCTTTTGACCACTGAGCGCCATGTGGCCATTCATCTGCAATCTGCTGATCGGCAGTTTCGGGTGATGTTTCCCGTTGATCAGAAGCTGAAAGAGGGCCAAGGATTTACTTTCGAAGCCTACGGCTGGCGTCCAGCATCCGATAATGCTTGGGTAATCGACTCAATGAAATTGAACGGATTGGTTTCTTCCAATCGCATCGACATTCAAGGTTTAGAGATAAGCACCATGGATGGCGTGCTCAATGGAACGGCGATAATGGAGGGTGAGAGTAACCGTGCTGTCCTGCGTGGAGTGCTCTCATTCGAGCGTTTAAATGCAGTACGTATCGCTGAGGCATTTGGTCAGGCACCAATACTTCAAGGAGACCTGGCCGGGGAGGTTCGTTTTGCCCTGCCCTTGACGGATGGTCGTGGTTTGCTCACGGCAACAGAGGCTGAGGGCAGGTTGACTTCCCATCGAGGTAGTTTGCGGAATGTGGATTTTGCCGAAGCAATCCGCCGAGGGGTGGGGAAGCCAGTACAAGGAGGGGCCACTTCCTTTGAGCAACTCAATGTTCGTTTCACCGTCAAGTCTGGGAGTGTTCTTTTTTCGCCGATTCAGTTCTCTTCGGGACTCCTTCAATCACGCGGAGTGATCGATGTGACAGACAATGGGAAATTGAGTGGTCGTTTTGACGTGCAGATGCGTGGCAGTGCGAACCAATCCAAGGCATTGATTTCTCTTGCTGGAAGTTTGAAAACGCCAGTTACGCAACAGGAGAAATAATGAAAAAAACGCCGGACAACTCCGGCGTTTTTTTGATAGCACTTCAATCGTTTAGAGAACTCTGGCGATTGCCTTGGCAACGTAATCAAGGTTCTGGGTGTTGAGGGCAGCGAGACAGACTCGACCTGAACTGACGGCGTAAATACCAAATTCGCTCTGCAGCACAGCAACTTGTTCTTGGGTAAGGCCTGTATACGAAAACATCCCTCGTTGACGAGTTATAAAACTTGAATCTTGAGTAACGCCTTGTGCCTTTAGTGCCTCAACGAGTCCTGAACGCATCAAGCGAATGCGGTTTCGCATAGTGCCCAACTCCGCTTCCCATTCGGCACGCAATTCTGGATTTGTAAGTACGGCTCCGACGATCGCGGCGCCATGCGTTGGCGGGTTTGAGTAATTGGTTCGGATGATTCGCTTAAGTTGCGACAGGACACGTCCTGCCTCATCACGGGAGGATGTGATAACCGATAACGCGCCAACGCGCTCACCATAGAGCGAAAAAGATTTGGAGAAGGAGCTGGAGACAAAGAATTGCAGGCCCGATGCAACAAAGAGGTCGAGAGCCAAAGCGTCTTCGCTGATTCCGTCGGCGAAACCTTGGTAGGCCATGTCGATGAAGGGGAGTAAGCGCTGTTCGCGCACCACTTCGATGATCTCGCGCCATTGCGATTCATCAAGATCAGCGCCCGTTGGGTTATGGCAGCAGGCATGTAGGACAACGATCGATCCGGCAGGCAGGTTGGCCAACTTGGCCTTCATGGCCGGGAAATTCACGCCGCGTGTTGCCGGTTCGTAATAAGGATAGGTTTCGACCGGAAAACCCGAGGACTCAAACAGGGCGCGGTGGTTTTCCCAGCTGGGATCGCTGATGTAAACCGTTGCTTGCGGTTGGAGACGCTTGAGGAAATCGGCACCAATGCGTAGTGCGCCTGTCCCGCCGAGCGCCTGGCATGTGACGACACGTCCTTCTGAAAGGATGCTCGAGTCTTTTCCAAACAAGAGTGCCTGAACTGCCTGGTTGTAGAGCGGAATGCCCTCGATCGGTAAGTAGCCACGCGCTGGTGCAGCCTCCAGTCGGGCTTTCTCAGCCTTTTTTACAGCATTAAGCAGAGGAATTTTTCCGTTGTCATCAAAATAGACGCCAACACCCAGATTGACTTTTATATTGCGATTGTCATTGGAGAAGGCTTCGTTCAGGCCCAGGATAGGGTCACGTGGAGCGAGCTCCACCGACGAAAAAAATGAGGTCAGGGAAGAATTCATCAGCAAGGTACTCTTAGTATCCGATACGGTCTCGTAGGAACAACGACAGGTCGTTGCGTACGTACCATTGGGTTATCAGGGAAAAACGAGGACAATGTCGATTGCTTTTTATCATTCGCAAGAGTGATGCAAAGCATTACGAACATTAGAGAATACCATATGCCGCAGAGTCTGCAAGAAACCCCACAACCATCAGTGCACTGTTTTCCCGGGAGCCCTTTTCGACTGCATCAGCCGTTCGATCCTGCCGGGGATCAACCTCATGCAATTCAACAACTCGTCGAAGGGCTCGAGGATGGTCTGTCCTTTCAGACCTTGCTTGGTGTAACCGGCTCAGGAAAAACCTTCACGATGGCCAATGTCATTGCGCGGACAGGGCGTCCTGCCTTGGTGCTTGCACCGAATAAAACATTGGCGGCGCAGTTGTATTCTGAATTTCGAGAGTTCTTCCCGGAAAATGCCGTCGAGTACTTTGTTTCATACTACGATTACTATCAGCCCGAGGCCTATGTTCCTGCCCGTGATCTGTTCATCGAAAAAGACTCAGCGATCAACGAACACATTGAGCAGATGCGTCTGTCGGCCACAAAAAGCCTGCTCGAGCGGCGCGATTGCGTCATTGTTGCAACGGTTTCATGCATTTATGGCATAGGCGATCGAGACGAATACCACAAAATGATCCTTACCATGCGAGTGGGAGACCGCATGGGCCAACGGGATGTCATCAAGCGACTCGTCGAGATGCAATATACGCGCAATGAAACTGATTTCCATCGCGGTACTTTTCGTGTGCGAGGTGACGTGATTGACGTCTTCCCGGCAGAGCATGCAGAGCATGCAATCCGGATTTCTCTCTTCGATGATGAAATCGACGGATTGCAATTCTTTGATCCACTGACCGGCCACCTACAGAAAAAGCTCACTCGATTTACAGTTTTTCCTTCCTCTCACTACGTCACGCCTCGAGCCACCGTGCTGCGTGCGATCGAAGCGATCAAAGATGAGTTGCGTGACCGGATTGCCTATTTCAATGCGGAAGGTCGACTCGTCGAAAGTCAGCGCATCGAGCAGCGCACCCGTTTTGATCTGGAAATGCTAGATCAACTTGGTTTCTGCAAGGGCATTGAAAATTACTCAAGGCATCTTTCTGGGCGCCAGGCGGGTGATCCTCCGCCGACGTTGCTTGACTACCTGCCGGCGGATGCACTGATGTTCATCGATGAGTCGCACGTTGCTGTCCCGCAGGTTGGTGCCATGTACAAGGGTGATCGTTCGCGTAAGGAAAATCTGGTTCAATATGGTTTCCGGCTACCCTCCGCATTGGATAACCGGCCACTCAAGTTCGAAGAATACGAAGCCCTGCTGCGCCAGACAATCTTTGTTTCGGCAACTCCAGCCGAATACGAGCGTACGCACCAGGGGCAGGTTGTTGAACAGGTTGTTCGTCCGACCGGGCTTGTCGATCCGCAGATCATTGTGCGGCCAGCGGCAAGCCAAGTGGATGACCTTCTCTCTGAAATCCGTTTACGTGTGGCACGTGATGAGCGAGTTCTGGTAACAACGCTGACGAAACGGATGGCTGAGGAACTGACGGATTACCTCGGTGAAAACGGGGTTAAGGTTCGTTATCTTCACTCGGATATTGATACCGTTGAACGAGTTGAAATCATCCGTGATTTACGTCTCGGTCTTTTTTCCGTGCTCGTTGGCATCAACTTGTTACGCGAGGGGCTGGATATTCCAGAAGTGTCGTTGGTGGCCATCCTCGATGCGGACAAAGAAGGTTTTTTGCGCTCTGAGCGTTCACTGATCCAAACGATTGGTCGCGCCGCCCGGCATGTTGAGGGGACGGCAATCCTCTATGCAGACCGGGTGACCGACTCGATGCGTCGGGCGATGGATGAAACCGAGCGGCGACGGACTAAGCAGATATCGTTTAATGCCGAGCACGATATCACCCCACGGAGTGTGAGCAAGC
>CAZHFS010000197.1:0-5812 GCA_964531885.1 uncultured Propionivibrio sp. | reverse complement strand
GAGCCGATCAATATCAGGGAAGAAGACATGCCTGCGGACGTGGAAGACCCCTCGATCCGCTGCAAGCCCATCATGACCGACGCCGACATGGCGATGCGCTTCGACCCCGAGTACCGCAAGATCGCCGAGCGCTTCCGCGACGATCCGGCCTACTTCGAGCAGGTCTTCGCCCGCGCCTGGTTCAAGCTGACCCACCGCGACATGGGTCCGAAGTCACGCTACTTCGGCCCTGACGTGCCGCAGGAGGATCTGCTCTGGCAGGATCCGGTACCCGCCGGACGCCGCGACTACGACATTGCCGCAGTCAAGGCCAGGCTCGCCGCCAGCGGCCTGTCGATCGGCGAGCGGGTGGCCACCGCCTGGGACAGCGCACGCACCTTCCGCGGTTCGGACAAGCGCGGCGGCGCCAACGGTGCGCGCATCCGCCTCGAGCCGCAGAAGGACTGGGCGGGCAACGAGCCGGCACGTCTGGCTAAGGTGCTGGCCGTCTATGAAAAGATTGCCGCTGAAACGGGCGCTAGCGTGGCCGACGTGATCGTCCTGGCCGGCAATCTGGCCGTCGAGGAGGCGGCTCGTGCTGCGGGTAGCCAAGTCAGCGTGCCTTTCGCCCCGGGCCGGGGCGATGCCTCTGACGCGCAGACCGATGCCGATTCGTTCGCGGTGCTCGAACCGCTGGCCGATGGCTTCCGCAACTGGCAGAAGCAGGATTACGCCGTGATGCCCGAGGAGCTCCTGCTCGATCGCGCCCAGCTGATGCGCCTGACCGCCTGCGAGATGACCGTGCTGGTGGGCGGGTTGCGGGTGCTGGGTGCCAACCACGGTGGCAGTGCCGATGGCGTATTCACCGAGCGTGTCGGCGTCCTGAGCAACGACTTCTTCGTCAACCTCACCGACATGGCTTACACCTGGCAGCCGGTAAGCCGCAACCGTTACGAGATTCGCGAACGGGGGACGGGCAAAACCCGGTGGACGGCCACCCGCGTCGACCTTGTGTTCGGCTCGAATGCGGTGCTGCGGGCCTACGCCGAGGTCTACGCCCAGGACGACAGCCGGGAGAAGTTCGTGCGCGATTTCGTTGCCGCGTGGACCAAAGTGATGAACGCGGACCGCTTTGATCTGGCTTGATTCCTCACCCTTGGGGCGCCTCCATGCAGCGATTCGGCATGGGGGCGCCCCGATGGTTAATGGGGCGGAGAACTTGCGAGCCGGCGTTGCAGGGTGCGCATCAGACAGCCGAGCAGCGGCAGCTTCATGTACAGCTCTTCGGCCGCATCCCAGTAGTCGCGGTGGTAGGTGACCTTACCTGCGGCGTTGAATTTGAGATGGGATGAACCGCGGATGCGTTGGGTTTCTTGCGAGTTGGTGCCGCGCCGCTTGAACCGGAATTCCCAGATCAGCACGGCGCCATTGGCGTCGGCGATACGGTCGGTGACAATGAAGCGCGGCGCATCCACTTGCCGGTACATGTGGGTAAAAATGCGCTGTATGGCTGGCGCACCCTTGACTTCATTGAACGGATCCTTGAAGTAGGCGTCGTCGCTGTAGTAATCGGGCAAGCGGGCGACGCTCTCTGGGGTGAGCGTGTGATAAAAGTCGATCAGGGCGTCGAGTGTCATGTCACTCTCCGGTAAAACGTCGGATCAGGGGGAAGTACCAGCGGTAGGGCAGGATCGCCAGGAGCTTGAGGAGGCGGCTGAAGCGCTTGGGGAAATGGATTTCGAAACTGCCCGTCGAGAAGCCGGCGAGGATCGCCTCGGCGGCTTGCTCGGGGCTTTGCAATGCCGGCATGGCAAAATCATTTTTTGCCGTCAGCCGGGTTTGCACGAAACCGGGGTTGATTACCCAGACGCCGATGCCGCGTGCTTCGAGGTCGAGATAAAGGCATTCGGCGAAGTGGATCAGAGCGGCTTTGCCTGGCCCATAACACAATGCTTTCGGCAAACCGCGGTAGCCTGCCACACTGGCCACGAAGGCGATTCCGCTGCCGGTCTGCAGGTGTGGAAGAACTGACGCGGTAAGGCGCATCGCGCCATTGAAATTGACCGCGATGACGTCTTCGGCGCGTGCCAGGTCAAACACCTCGGCGCGCATGGGCTCATAGTCGCCGGCAAGATAAACGACGAGATCAATGCCGCCCCAGCCAGCGAGCAGCGTTTGATGTGCCTCGATAAGGCCGTTGCTGTCCGTGACATCACAGGGCAGGAGGAGGGCGTTGGGGCAGCCAAGGGCAGCGAGCTTGTCGGCGGACCGTGCGGACAAGGCCAGTCGTGCCCCTCGGTCAGCGAGCGATCGGGCGAGCGCGGCGCCAATGCCCGAGGAGGCGCCGACCAGCCAGATTCGTTTGCCCTGCCAATCGGTGATTTTCGGGTTCATGGCTGCAGGCGCGATCAGCGTTTGACGAAGGTGAGGCTTACTTCACCAAGATGGATGCCCCACTTCGACATGTACGAGCGATTGAGCATCACCTTGTCGTCCATCAGGAACATCCAGTCGTCAAAATCGACATGGTAGGTTTTACCGTCCACCGGCAGGGCCAGAACGTAACGCCAGCGCAAGGCGTTGCCCGAGACCTCGCCGACCGCTTCGCCGACGACGTCTGCGGCCGTCCCCCGGTAGCTGCCGTCGGGCTGACGCTTGAGTGTCCAGATGCGTTGCGAGCGGCTTCCGTCGGACCAGCTAAATTGTTCGTCGAGAACCCCGGTGTCGCCTTGCCACTTGGCGTCAATGACCACATGAAAACGTTTTTTCACTTCGCCCGAACGACCCTGGAAGATTCCCCAAGCATCGAGCGTTCCGTTCAGATAATGCGGCAGATCGAGTACGGGCAGCTCGGCTTTGTATTGCTCCACGCCTGTCGAGGCGCAGGCGGTGAGTCCAAGCGATAAGCAGAGTGCAGCAAGCCGTTTCATGAGCGTATCTCCAGGGCAGTGCGCCAGCGCCAGAGCAGCAGAGCCGCCAGCAATTTAAAACCGAGCGGCAGGAAGGCATAGGCAAAGACGAGCGCCCCTTGCCCGCTTTCTCCGCCCGGCCGATAGCCGAGCACATCGAGCAGCGGCAGGGCGAGCCCGGCAGCGAGGGCGAGGTTGATTTTGGCGACAAAATTCCAGACCCCGAAACACGCGCCCGAACGCCCCTGCCGTTCGCCGAGGTCGGCGGCAATCGCGGCCGGGAGCGCCAGGTCGCCGCCCAGCGCCAGGCCTGACGCCACGCAGATCACGGCAAATCCGATCAGGTTGCCATTGCCCAATAGCCCGGCACCGGAAAAGGAGAGCATTGCCAGGAGCATGGCTAAACCCCAGGCCGGTATCCGGCCGACGCGTGCGGCAAGTTTGACCCAGAGTGGCAGCGAGGCCGCCCCGGCAACGAAATACAGGGCAAGCAGGGGGGCGCTGGCGTTTTCGGCACCAAGTACATCGGCAACGAAGAACAGGAAAAGGGTTGCCGGCAATGCAGCAGCGACGCCATTGGCAATGAAGATGCACAGCAAGCGGCGGAAGTGGATGTCGCCGAGGGTTTGGCGCAGGCTCAGTAGCAGCGGTTCGCGGGAAGGCGTCTGGCCGCTGCCCGCGCCGACACCGCTGAAACTGATGGCCGCAGCGATAATTAAAAGGGGCGGCAGAACCCAGGACAGGCGCTCAATGCCGAGGTTCAGGTCGTTGGCGAGCAGGCTCGGCAAGGCAGCGGCAAGGATCACTCCGATGAGCCCATACCCTTCTCGGGCGGCGGTCAGCCGGGTGCGTTGCGTTGAATCCGTGCCAACGGCTGCCCCCCATGCCTGGTGGGCGACCGAGGCGGCGGAGAAGCCGAGGTAAGTGAGCGTCAGGGAGGCGAGCAGCCACGGCGCGACGAGTGTGGCGGGTGGGTTGAGCAAGGCAATGAAGCCAAGAGCAAAGGGGAGCAGCGCAACAGCCAGCATGCGTCGGCGTGGCAGGCGATCTGCCAGCCAGCCCAGCCAGGGGTCGATCAAAGCGTCGAGCAATCGGGTGCATAGCAGAATGATGCCGAGCAGAGCGAGTTCCATGCCTGCGGTCTCGGCGTAGTAGCGCGGGATGTGCACATAGATCGGCAGGGCGGCGAAGGCGAGGGGCAGGCCCAGCACGCCATAGGCCAGGACGCGCGAACCGTTCATCTCATCCGTCCTGGCGCATCAGCAAGGCGGCGCGCAGTTCGGGGGCACTGGTCCGCTCATCCAGCCAGATGGCAAAAAAGGCGGCGGCAAAGTGGGGACTCTCGATCCCGCCGATCGACTGGTCATTGTGGTAAAAGCGGGCGCCGCTGGCCTGGTAGACGCCGAGGAGGTGATCGTCTGCCTGGACGTCGGGAAACATGGTTTTCATTGTCTCGCCCCAGGCGAGCAGGGCTGCTTCGTCGGCAATGAAACGACGCATTTCCTTGATGCTTGCCTCGGCGATGAGTTTCCCGGAAATCGGGCGTTTGTAATCGAGGCGCAGTGCCAGCGGGGGGCGGTGCGGATCGTCGCCCGCCCACAGCGTTGCCTCGTAAACCAGGAAGCCAAAGCGCCGGAACGATCCGCTCCCCCAGCGGCGCAGCCCGGGCGAGATGGCGCCGCGAGCCTCCCTCAACCAGGAGAGGCCGAGCAAGGGCAGCAGCGTCAGGCCAAGCAGGGCCGTGCGCCTTGGGAGCGCAGGCAACATCAACGAAGGCGTCCGCGTAAGCCGTGTGACGCGCTCAGCGTCCTGCCGCTGTGCGAGGCCCGGGCTGCCCGGTTTAGCGGTGCGTGAGTTCGAATTGGACGACATCGATGTTCCCGGCGATGAAACCGGCCTCGCAATAGCAAAGATACAGGCGCCACAGGCGGCGGAAGGTGTCGTCAAAGCCAAGACCGGCAATTTCGGGCCAGTTCGCTTCGAAGGCTTTTCGCCACTCTGCCAGCGTTCTTGCATAGTCGAGGCCGAAGGCAAATTCGTCGGTGACCCGCAGTCCCTGGCGCTCCGCTTCGCGTCGGAAAACGCTGCGCGAGGGCAGCATGCCGCCAGGGAAGATGAATTGCTGGATGAAATCAGTGCTGCGGCGGTAGGCAGGGAACAGGCTGTCGTCAATCGTGATGCTCTGAACCACTGCCCGGCCGCCCGGCCTTAAGGCCTTGGCCAGAGTGTTGAAATAGGCCGGCCACCATTTTTCGCCGACCGCCTCGAACATTTCGATCGAGACGAGATGGTCATAGCGTTCCTTGGTGTCGCGGTAGTCCTGCAGGCGGAGGTCGGCTTGCGGGACGCGCTTCTCTGCCCAGGCCAATTGCGCCGGGGACAAAGTCAGTCCGGTGACCTGCAGCCCTTGGGCGACCGCCATTTCGGCGAATCCCCCCCAGCCGCAGCCGATTTCAAGGATGCGCTCGCCGGGCCGAGCCTGCAGCCGGTCAAGGATGCGGCGGTATTTGGCCTGCTGGGCGGCCAGCAGCGAACCGTCGTCTTCCTGGCGGTACAGGGCGGATGAATAGCTCATGCTGGGGTCCAGCCAGCGCTGGTAGAACGCATTGCCCAGATCATAGTGGGCCATGATGTTGCGCCTGCTTCCGGATCGGCTGTTGCCGTTGAGCCAGTGCCGGAAGCGCGCGGCAAGCAGTTGGCGCCACGAGCCATAGACTGCCTTGGCCAGGGCTTGGCGATTACGTGCGAGCAACGTGATCAGCGCCGTGAGGTCGGAGGCATCCCATTGTCCATCGAGGTAGGATTCAGCGAGTCCGATGTCGCCGCGAGCCAGAACCCGACTGAAAAAAGCATGATCGTGAACGTGCAGGCTGACGCCGCGTTCTCCCTCGCCAAACAACACGGCATTGCCGTCCGGCAGGCGC
>CAZHFS010000196.1:0-5823 GCA_964531885.1 uncultured Propionivibrio sp. | reverse complement strand
AAAGCGCCCCCGGTCAGGGCAGCTCCTTCATCCTGAACCTGCCGCTCCGCACTGCTTAAGACACTGCTCGCTTCTCCCGCCAGAAACGGTTGTCACCAAAGAAGGTCGGGGAGCTCTCCGGCCCTTTCGCCAGCGCATGCCCTCACAATGGCACATGCTTCAGCCAGCGGAAACCAACATAACCCGCCATCCCTCCCACGAGAGCAAGCAGCGCATACAAGACCGCGGGGCCACCAGCAATGGCCGACACCACGACCCCGGCAACGCTTCCAACCAGGATGCGATGCCAGGCTCCGGCCTTGGGCCGGCGCGCATCGTCGACAAACCACAAATACAGCATGCTGGTAATGACCACGAACGCGCCCGCGGCAAGCCGCACCGACACAGGCTCGCACCAGTGTCCGGGGAAGAACTGAAAGGCCACGAATGCCATGGCTGTCACGGCAGCACAAAGGAGCGCAGACCAATGCATTGCGTTCGATCCTCCTTAGATAACGCCAGGCGGCATCCCCTCAGATTTGCCGCAGCCCCCAAATTCAGGACATAACTCGATCACCGAGCCCACGCCCGGGGTGCGCCGCCAGACACGCAGCCGCGCAACCCCACCTTTCAGCTTGACCATTCAACGCGCCCGCCAGTTGCGCAGCGCGAGATCCAGCGCGGCTTCGGCCTGATTGCGTGCCTTGTTTACCTCTTCGGTGGCACAACCGCCGGATTTCTTGATCAGGTCACGCACGATGAAATCGCCCACCTTGACGGTCGTCGAGAGTTGCATGGAAAAAGCCGCCTGAAATTCCTCCGGCATTTTTGCCACATCCCGCTCCATTTGTGGCACGGGATCGGGCACCTTGGGCTGTCCGGTGCATTCTCCTGCCAGGCGTTTGAGCACCGCCGCATGCAGCAGAACCTCACCGGACAAGCGGCCCAGACGCTCCATTTCGGCACTGGGGAGTTCCTCCGCCAAAAGCGGCGCATTCAATATCAGGGCGAACAAAACCCCCAGGCAGCATCGCGCCCAAGGAATGAAAGGGAGGGACATGGTTGGCAAGGGCAGGTACTCACTGAATAGACGGCAGGTCGATCCTCGGATGCTCACTGGAAAACCAAGCACTATGGTAACCGAACGCCCAAGCGCTGGCGCTTAGCGTAGCCCCAGTCTCAGAGCTGCGGTCTGGGGAAGGGATAATAAAAAGATAAACAGGCGGGTCAGTGCTTCACCGCGAAAAAGCGGGCGTGCGAACCCTCCTCTTTCATGGCCCGCAGGGCCTTGGCCAGGGCCGGCACCTTATCGGCATGCTTGGCATTCAGGTAGAGATACATTTCCCGCTTGGCCAAGGGCGGTTCGATCGCATACACCGGCTTGCCTTTCAGCTGCCCCAGCAAAAAAACACCGCCAATTCGGTCAAAGAGCGCCACGTCGGAACGCCCTGCCTGGAGAAACAAAAAGAGCTGCTTTGACGTCGGCAGTTTGGTTACCTGGGAGGCACTGACGTTGTCCTCGAAAATTTTCCAGCCAATGACATGCGCAACATGCATGGCATTGAGATCTGCCCAACCCCTGATCGGCACATCCGGTCGGGTCGCAAACGCCATGAACTCGTAGGTCATATTGCTTTCGGGCACCTGGATGAGGTGAGGGTAACGCGCCTCCAGACCGGCCACCCGGTTGCTGTCGCCATCGATGATGCCGTGCTCGGCCTCGACCAGCGAACGTTCACTCGGCAAGGTCACAAAGCGCACCTCAACGCCAATCCGTGCAAAGGCCTCCTTGAGCATCAGATCGAGCATGCCGCTCTGATCCGGCAAGCTCAGCGGCGGCGAGTTGGTCGTCCCGATGGTCAGCACCGGGCGCTCAGCGCAGGCAGTACCAAGCGGCACAAAAACCATGGCCAGCAGCCAGAGAAGAATTCGGATTGCCATACTCATATCGCTGCGGTTTGTCGGTGATATCCCGGGTTAAATGCAAACAAACGAATCGCACGACCCATCATAGCCCAAGGCAATCCTGTTTGTGCCATGCCAAAGTAGTCTGAGGCCCAACCGGCGCCAAGTCTGACGCGGGCCACAGGGTGCTAACCGGGTTCGGGCCGACTGACGAGAAATACCGCAATGCCTATGAAAAGGACGGTGATTCCGGCCATCCCCCACGCATTGAGGTGTGGATACATCAGCCCCCAACTGAGCGCCAGCATCAGTACCGCCAGCACCTTGCTCTTGCGGGAGATCGCCTTGTGGGTCTCCCAGTCGATGAGCAGTCTGCCAAGAACGGGATGCGCATACAGCCAGCGGTGCAAGCGCTGCGACCCTTTAGCGGAAAACCAGGCTGCCAGGAGAAGGAAGGGCACGGTCGGCAATCCGGGCAACACAATCCCCACGATGGCCAGCGCCAGGAAGAACAGAGCCAGAAGCAGAGCGATAAAGCGCGTCACCAACGAACAACCCAGGTCAAGAAGGGACAGGAAAAAAACGAAAACTGGGGATGGATTCCGACTCAGCGAAGACTCTCGCCGGCACAAATCAAGACCCTGCGTTTTCGCACGTTACCCGCACTTTACCTTACCAAATGCAGTTTGCTCCGTGGCACCCCACTGGCATGACCTCGCATGGGACAGCGGTAGCCCCGCGACGCCGGGTGCTGAGCATCCTGCCACCTGGGCAGGCAACGCAGAATCTGGAGAAAAAAACGGCGACAGGGCCCTGCATTCCCTGTCGCCGAAAGAAAGCCTTGGGGGGCTTTGGGTAAAACTCGATCAGTGAATCAGGGTCTCCGGGCTCACGTAGGCATAGCCAAGATCGCGCGCAACGGCTTCGTAGGTCACTTTGCCTTCGGCGACGTTAAGGCCCATGCGCAAATGTGCGTCGTCCCGCAGGGCTTGCTTCCAGCCCTTGCCGGCGAGGGCAATCGCGTGGCCGATGGTGGCGTTGTTGAGCGCAAAGGTCGAGGTGCGGGCAACCGCGCCAGGCATATTCGCCACGCAGTAATGAACCACCCCATCCACCTCGTAGGTCGGCTCGGCGTGGGTGGTCGGGCGGGAGGTTTCGAAACAGCCCCCCTGGTCGATGGCGACGTCGACCACGACGGCACCCTTCTTCATGCGCGACACCATGTCGGCGGTCACCAGCTTGGGCGCTGCCGCACCGGGGATCAGGACGCCACCGATGACGAGATCGGCGTCAAGAACGGCTTCCTCGATGTTGTGCGCCGTCGAATAAACGGTCGAGATGCGGTTACCGAAGATGAGGTCGAGTTGGCGCAAGCGGTCGACCGACTTGTCGATGACGGTAACGCGCGCCCCCATGCCGACGGCCATCTGCAAGGAATTGGTGCCGACCATGCCGGCGCCGATGATCACCACATGCGCGGCGGCCACACCGGGCACGCCGCCAAGCAATACGCCCATACCGCCCTTGGATTTTTCCAGGTGAGCCGCACCGGCCTGCACGGCCATGCGCCCGGCGACTTCGCTCATTGGCGCGAGCAGAGGCAGGCCGCCACCGGCGCCGGTGATGGTTTCGTAGGCGATGCAGATGGCGCCGGATTTGATCAAAGCAGCGGTCTGCTCGGGATCGGGCGCGAGGTGCAGGTAGGTGTAGAGAATCTGGCCCGGGCGCAGCATGGCGCATTCTTGGGGCTGCGGCTCCTTGACCTTGACGATCATGTCGCAGGTGGCAAACACGGTTGCCGCATCCGGGGCCAGTTCAGCGCCGGCAGCAAGGTATTCTTCATTGGTGAGGCCAATGGCCGCGCCCGCGTTGTTTTGCACCAGAACCTTGTGTCCGCGCAACGTGAGTTCGCGCACGCTGGCCGGCGTCAGGCCGACACGGTACTCATGGTTCTTGATTTCCTTCGGCACTCCGATTTTCATGGTCAACCCCTCGCTGGATGATGAGAAACGACGCTGTCGTCATGGATACAGTCTCCGCGAGATTTGCGATAAAAAACAGTTTTATTAAATCGTTTCAGAGTTAATTAGTTTTGCTAATATTCATTACACATCCCACAGGGTCGCCGCCAAAACCGCAATACCCATGACATATTGATTTTTACGGAGTCAGCCCGATGACCTCCTTCGCTCCCGAATTGCTGGACTGCCTCACCGCGCTGGTCGAGGAAGGCAGCTTTGAACGCGCCGCCCGCCGCCTGTCGATCACCCAATCGGCTGTCTCCCAGCGCCTTAAAACCCTGGAGGGCCTGGCCGGTACAGTGCTGATCGCCCGCGACCGCCCGCTGCGCGCCACACCCGCTGGGCGCCTGCTGTTCAAGCATGCCTTGCAACTCCGGCTATTGCGGACCGACCTCGAACACGAACTGCAACACCTCAGCCCATCGGCAAGCACCGGCCCGCGCGAGGACGAACATGCCGCCATCGCCGTCAATGCCGACAGCATTGCCACCTGGGCCCTGCCCGCTTTTGACGAGGCCGTCCGCGCCGGGCTGCAACTGGAGATCATCGCCGATGACCAGGACTTCACGCAGGACTGGTTGCGCGAGGGGCAAGTGCTCGGCTGCGTCACCACGCTGGCCAAGCCGCTGCGTGGTTGCAAGGTAGTTGCCCTGGGCAGCATGGACTATCTCGCGGCCGCCAGCCCTGCGGCGATCAACCGACTCTGCCCGCAAGGCTATGCGCCGCGCCGCCTGCGCGACTTGCCTTTCGTGGCCTTCAACCGCAAGGATGACCTGCAGGCCGAATTCGTCTGCCGCGCGCTCAAGCTGCGCCAGGTCGCACTGCAACAATGTTTTGTGCCCAGCCCGCAAGGGCAGATGCGCGCCCTCCTCGCCGGCTGGGGGGCCAGCGTGCTGCCCGAACTGCTTGTCCGGCCGTGGCTGGACAGTGGCCAGCTCGTCGACCTGGCGCCCGAGACGCGCGTACCGGTCGCGCTGTACTGGCACTGCTGGAACCTCGATTCACCGCTTCTCGATCGCCTGACGCGCGCCGTGATCGCCGCAGCCAACGCCGCGCTGCATCCGCCGAATGCACCTTGATGCAAAAAAAAGCGCCTATTTTTCAGCAATTTGACCTTTATGCGATGGGCAGCGATACTTGCTCCGCGCATTTCGGAACCATTCGCCCTGTATACAAGTCATCAGCTACGCTGAACCTAGGTCGCAGTCTGCTCCGAACCTAACCCAACCTGGCGCCATCACGACGATCATGCAAAATCACTCGCAAAAGTACCTTCAACTACTTTCCGAAAAATACCCTTCCATCCAGGCCGCCTCCACGGCGATCATCAACCTCTCGGCCCAGATCCAGCTGCCCAAAGGCGT
The DNA here is from genome assembly GCA_964531885.1 of uncultured Propionivibrio sp. Lineage (GTDB taxonomy): Bacteria > Pseudomonadota > Gammaproteobacteria > Burkholderiales > Rhodocyclaceae > Propionivibrio. The sequence goes on along the minus strand of CAZHFS010000196.1, from coordinate 554 downwards.
CGAGCACTTTCTCTCCGACGTGCATGGTGAGCACGAAGCCTTCGCCCATGTGGTGCGCAACGGCGCAGGATCGATCGTGCGCAAGATCGACGAAATGTTCGGCAACACAATGTCGAAAGGTGAGCGGCGCAAGCTGGCAACGCTGATCTACTATCCCGAGCTCAAGACGCCGCTGATGCTCCAGTCGGTTCCGGACAAAGACGAATGGAGCCGCCTTACCCTGGTGCGCCTCGTCAAGTTCACCCGCCGCCTGAGCGCCAAGTACCGGCGCGACACCGTACGCAAGCTGCTGCCGCCGAGTGTCGCCGAAACCATCGAAGAACTGCTCTACGACCAGGAAGGCGTCGAACACAAGTCGGCCTACTACCAAAGCCAGATCGATACCATCGTGTCGACCGGCAGCGCAAAGACCTTCATCGTCACCCTCGCCGAGCTGATCCAGCGCCTCGCCGTTGAGCACCTGCACATCATCGGCGACATCTACGACCGCGGCCCCGGCGCGCACATCATCCTCGACCAGTTGATGGAGCACCATCAGGTCGACATCCAGTGGG
>CAZHFS010000195.1:0-5918 GCA_964531885.1 uncultured Propionivibrio sp. | reverse complement strand
TTATTTACAAATCCAGCGCATCAAAGTAACAACTTCTCGGTAGACTGCAATGGCGATCTAATCGCGCGATACTTCGATAACACCCTCTAGGAAACCAGCCATGGCCACCAAGAAAAAACCTGCGAAAGGCAAGAAACCCGCTCCGAAATAAGCGGACTCCTGCCGTTCTACGTAAGACCAAAAAAGCAGGCATTTGTCTGCTTTTTTGTTTGGCCTCCAGCCCCCCTTCCTTGGCAACACTACCCTCGCCGCCAGCCCATGCGCCGAACTCCAGCCTTCACGCCGATTGATTTTCTTCGCTTCCTGATTGGCCCGGCGATCGTCGCCATGCTGATCATGATCCTCATTCAGGAAGCTTGCAGCGCCACCACAACCTGGCTCGTCATCCTAATTGCTCGCGAGATCACGGAAGACGCCTTAACCCTGGACAATTTCGTCTGGATCGCGCTGGCCCAAACCCTCGCCTATCTGGCGGGAGCAATCAGCTGGATCTTCGCCGAACGCGCAGGCTTTGGCGCTTATGCTCGCTACATGCTGCACTTCGCGCGCGAGAATCGCTTCCAGACACAACTTCTGGGCGACCACGCCGCGCGCGAAACCACCGAACCCTTCCTGACCAGCGAGACATTCCATGTCTGCTTCGAACTGATTTTCACCCTGCAGTACCACCTGCGTCTGTTTTTCCAGCTGTTTTTCAACGCGCTCGTACTTGGCCTGGAGATCGACGCCGGACTACCGGCGGCTTTCGCCGCTGCGTTTGTGATTCTGGCCATCCTCCAGTGGTCGCTGCGCAAGCCGCTTGCCGCGGCTTACCTTGCCAACCAGAAGATGACCAATCGCATGACAGCGCGTACCTACAACGCCTGGGACAACATCTTTACGGGCAACCGTTACAACTTCGCGCTCTGGCACCGCGATTTCAGGCAACGCCTGCACGATGCCCTGGTCGCCCAGATCCGCGCCATCCTGATGCGCGAGGGCTGGAGCGCCGTCAGCGGACTCGTCGCACTGATCCTCGTCCTTGGCACAACGGCCTATATCGCCTATTCGGAAGTCGGCAACACTGCCTTGTTGATCGCCCTGGCAGCAACCCTGCCACGCCAGATCGAAATGACGCTCGACATGCATCAACTCACCGCAGGTGTCACCGACCTCGTGGCCGTCTGGACCCGCATCAAAGGCATCTGCGCCCATCTGAAACCGGCGCCCGACGCCGAGTTCACGACACGCATCCGCTTTGGTGACGTCGAGTTGCTTGAGCAAGGCACGGATGGACACAAGCAACACCGACACACAGACCTTGCAAGCGCTCTCCAGTGCATTCTGGCCAAGCCAACTGGGCTGATTTCGATTCGGGGTGGTAACGGCAGCGGCAAATCCACCCTGCTCACTGCCCTCAAATCACACCTGCATGGCCGCGCGTATTACTGGCCGACCCAGGATCGCCTGGCATTTGCCTTCAATAGCAGCCCCCCTCCGGAAACTGCGGCCACCTTGGATGCCCCCCAGGACGAAGCGGATGAACCAGAGTCCTTGTCGGCAAAAGAAGAAGCCGTACAGAAAAAAGGCTATTCTTCCGGTGAACGTCAGTTGCAGGTACTTCGCGAAATCGTCGAACGGACCGACCACCCGGTATACCTGCTCGACGAATGGGATGCCAATCTCGATGCCAACAACCGCGCCGCAGCCATCGCCTTGGTCGCACAGTTGGCCCAGCGCGCGCGCGTTGTCGAGGTTTCGCACCGCGACCGACGATAAGCTTCGAGAGGAGTTTCTATGCCAACGTTCGGGCTGTCCAACGGCCTGCGCACAGCACGCTCTCTCTGCTATGGCCTGGGTCTTTGCCTGTTATCGATCCTAGCCCACAGCGCCGAGGTGCCAGACATTCGCGTGCGCGTTGAACAACGTGGCGAACGATTCATCGTCGATGCCCAAGGCGAACTCCCGGTTCGCCCAGAAACCGCCTGGGACGTGCTGACCGACTTTGAGCGCATGCCGACCATCATGAACAACCTGAGCGAAAGCCGTATCGTCAGCCGCTCTGGCAATACTCTCACCTTGCTGCAGCGCGGTACGGCACACTACGGTGTGTTCTCGTACCAATTCGACTCGGTCCGTGAAATTGTTTTAGAGCCACACCAACGCATTCTCTCGCGACAGACATCAGGCCGGGCAAAATCCTTCGCCAGCGTCGCCGAAATCATCCCGAGCAAAGAAGGAACGACCCTGCGCTATCACGCCGAGATCGAGCCTGACGGAAAAATCGCACGCCTCTTTGGTCGCCCGTTCGTGCAGGACGAAATAGACGAACAGCTCACCCTGATGGCCGGCGAAATGTTGCGCCGGGAAGGCAAAACAATGACCCGTCCGAATCCGGAACGGGCCATCGAAAAGTGAGCGCTTAGTTCGCTCCAGAGCCAAACGTTGCGCGGCGCATCCGATCAGCAACGGCATCCCACGCAGGATCGTCGGGAATGGCCTCGACAACGATAAGATCTAGCCTCGCCTGATCAAGCTCGCGCAAGGCAGCATAAACCCCGTGCGCATAGCCATCCGGATCCGCAGGCAGGCAACGCCAGATCGGGACAGGGAATGCCTGGCCAGCATCGACGCGGTAGCTGAGGAGACCAAAACGCTTGCCCGTAGCCGCCAGATCAGCCAGCGTGTCTGCCAAAACCATCGGAGACACAACCCGCATTGGCGTGCGTGGCGCATAGTGCGCTTCCAGCGCGCCCGAAACGCGCGGCGCCTGACCAACCACCTGCGGCAACTCAGGACGCACTCCGATTACCGCCTCGATCTGCTCGGGCGTAATCCGTCCGGGGCGCAACAAACGGGGAGTGGCCATCTCACCGCGCGACAGATCGACGATCGTCGACTCGATCCCGACTTCGCAGCGCCCACCTTCGAGCACCAGCGCGACCGCATCGCCCAGTTCTTCGCGAACATGCGCCGCGTCGGTCGGACTGATACGCCCAAAGCGATTGGCCGACGGGGCCGCGACGCCGCACATCCCGCCCCGCCCGCCACCCGCTTGGGCGTACGCGCGCAGCAAGCCAAGCGCCAGCGGGTGCGACGGAACGCGCACCCCGACCGTATCCTGCCCGCCGGTCACCGCCAAGGGCACTGTCGGCGCCTTCTTGAGGATCAAAGTCAGCGGACCGGGCCAGAAGGCTTCGGCCAACTCCCATGCAGCAGACGGGATATCGACAGCCCATTGCTCAAGGGCGCCGGCACCGGCGAGATGCACAATGAGCGGATGGTCAGCCGGCCGACCTTTCGCGGCAAAAATCTTGGCTACCGCCTCCGGATTGGCCGCATCCGCGCCCAAGCCATAGACCGTTTCAGTCGGGAAAGCCACAAGTTCGCCAGCCTGTAGCAGACGAACGGCTTCAGCAAAAGAGTCGCTCATTCGTTTTTCATCGCAAAAATCGGTCTGACGTGGACGGCATGCTCGCCATCACTCGCGCCCAAGCGCGCGCTCAGCACTCTCCAGAGTGTTGGCCAGCAACATCGTGATGGTCATCGGCCCCACGCCACCGGGTACCGGGGTCAGGTAGGACGCCACCTCTCGAACCGACGCAAAATCAACGTCACCGCACAATTTTCCGGCATCGGGGCCATCGACAAGCCGGTTGATCCCGACGTCGATCACCACGGCGCCGGGTTTGACCATATCACCGGTAATCATTTTGGGCCGCCCCACCGCCGCTACCAGGATGTCGGCACGCCGGCAGTGCGCTGCGAGGTCCTTGGTCTGCGAATGACAGATCGTCACTGTGGCACCGGCATGCAGGAGCAGCATGGCCATGGGTTTACCGACGATATTTGAACGCCCGACCACCACCGCTTCCTTGCCTTTCAAAGCGATGCCGGCATCTTCGAAAAACTTCATCACCCCATAGGGCGTACAGGGAATAAAGCACGGCTGCCCCTGCATCAAGGCGCCAACGTTCTCGGCACGAAAACCATCCACGTCTTTTTCCGCAGCGATGGCATCGAGCACGACATCCGCATCGAACTGCCGCGGCAAGGGCAACTGCACGAGGATGCCGTGAATTTTGGGATCGGCGTTGAGTTCGGCGATCTTGTCCAGCACTGCCTGCGGCGCCACGTCGGACGGGAAAGTATATTTGGCGGAATAAAAACCGGCCTGCTCACAGGCATTGACCTTGTTTCGCACGTACACCTGCGACGCCGGATCTTCACCGACCAGAATCACGGCCAGACCGGGACGCATACCCTGCGCAGCCAGTTCTTCCGCCTGTTGTTTAAACCCAGCGCGCAGTTTCTGGCCAAGCGCATTCCCGTCGAGTAATTGAGCCGTCATGTGCATCCTGAAAAGACGAATAAATCAGCCTGAGCAGTGCGCTGCGCCCCGGATTGCTCGCGCTCGACACACCTCTGCCCAAGAAAGAGAGGAATCACATTTTACCGCAAGTCGTCCCCCCTCCACCCTATCGAGGTCACAAGCCACTTCCCCGACGACCACACTGAAGCCTCCCCATGACCAATCGGCAAGAATGCGCCAATACCCTCCTCGACAAACATAGCCAAACATCATAGTCCGACCTATCATTACGCATTGCATCGGGACGCGGCACCGCATCAGGCACACGTATCCGAATGCTTCGGGAACCAAATCGTAATTGCGCCATCCAAAACGTGGTTTTACAATACGAAAAGTCGTGTCGCATTGGCAGAATCCGGCACACACCTCACTCACAACGTATTATTCTTGTCGTTTCAAGTCGTTGCCCTGCAACGACATGCCCTTACCCCTGCTTGGAGACAGCACATGGCAGCTCAATCGGATACTTTTCAGCTCCCTGCGAACGGAGACGCTGATCCGCAAGAAACCCGCGAATGGCAGGACGCCCTATCCGGCGTCATCGACAAGGAGGGACCACAGCGGGCGCACTTCCTGATTGACACCATGATTCAGCAGGCGCGTGAAGAAGGTATCGACATCCCTTACAGCGCCACAACCGAATACATCAACACCATTCCGGTCAGCCAGCAGACGCCCTACCCAGGGGATGCCAACATCGAAATCCGCATCCGCAACTACCTGCGCTGGAACGCCATGGCCATGGTCGTTCGGGCCAACAAGGACAGCAACGTCGGCGGCCACATTGCCTCGTATGCCTCGTCGGCTGCGCTCTACGACGTCGGGTTCAACTGGTTCTGGCGCGGGCAGGACCACGCCGGCGGCGGCGATCTCGTCTTCTTCCAGGGCCACTCGATCCCCGGCGTCTATGCGCGCGCCCACCTGATGGGCCGCCTTTCCGATGAACAGATCATCAATTTCCGGCGCGAAGCCGACGGCAAGGGCGTCTCATCGTACCCGCACCCTTGGTTGATGCCCGATTTCTGGCGTTTCCCGACCGTATCGATGGGCCTCGGCCCGATCCAGGCGATCTACCAGGCGCGTTTCATGAAGTACATGGAAAGCCGTGGCTTCATCCCGGCCAATGATCGCAAGGTCTGGGCCTTCCTGGGTGACGGCGAGACCGACGAGGTCGAGTCGCTTGGCGCCATCGGCATGGCTTCACGCGAAAAACTCGACAACCTGATCTTCGTGATCAACTGCAACCTGCAGCGCCTTGACGGCCCGGTGCGCGGCAATGGCAAGATCATCCAGGAACTCGAGGGCACCTTCCGCGGTGCCGGCTGGAATGTCATCAAATTGCTCTGGGGCCGGCATTGGGATGTTCTTTTCGAGCGCGACACCAAGGGCCTCCTGAAGAAGCGGATGATGGAACTCGTCGACGGCGAGTACCAGCGCTTCAAGCGCCAGAACGGCGCCTACGTGCGTGAGCACTTCTTCAACACGCCCGAACTCAAGGAACTCGTCGCCGACTACACCGACGCCGACCTCTGGCAGCTCAACCGCGGTGGCCACGATATCTTCAAGA
>CAZHFS010000194.1:0-5931 GCA_964531885.1 uncultured Propionivibrio sp. | reverse complement strand
AAAACAATTTCGTAATGACGCATGAACGCTCCTTACGGTTAAAGCCCCCCGCCATGCGAACGGTGGGGCAAGGTGGAAAACGGACGATTATACCTGCAGTACCGCTTGAAAATCAATGACCTTGCCTGATTGGGAAAGGAAAGACGACGCGACCCGCTTACGCGGGCCGCTCCACTGACAATGAATCAGACGATCAAGCCACTGAGCGCCCCAGGGCTTGCTGCAACTGCTCCAGCGCAGCAGGATCTTCAATCGTCGTCAGATCGCCAGGATCGCGCCCTTCAGCCAGCGCCTGGATTGAGCGCCGCAAGAGTTTTCCCGAACGCGTTTTCGGCAACACGGTCAGGAAATGAACGCGACTGGGGCGAGCAATCGCTCCCAAGCTGTCATCGACCTGCTTGAACACTGCCTTTTCAAGTTCAAGACGTTTTTCAGGCGTCGCAATCACTGCCGCATCCTTGACCACCGCAAACGCCATTGGCATCTGGCCCTTGAGCTGATCGGCCACTCCGACCACCGCCACTTCGGCAATCGCCGGGTGCCCTTGCACTGCTTCCTCGATCTCGCGCGTCCCAAGCCGATGGCCGGCGACGTTGATCACATCGTCAGTGCGCCCCAGGATGTAGTGGTAACCATCCTTATCCTTGATGCCCCAGTCGAAGGAGGAATACACCAACGGATCACGGAACAGTGAAAAATAGGTCGACACGAACCGCGCATCGTCGCCCCACACTGTGGACAAACATCCTGGCGGCAGCGGCGGCACGATGCCGACGATACCTTTCTCGTCAGCATCGCACACCGTACCATCCTCGCGGAAAACCTTGAGGTTGTAGCCATAGACCGGGAAGCTCGGAGTGCCGTAGCGAATCTCTGTTTTTTCGATCCCCGGCATCGACGCGAGGATCGGCCAGCCCGTTTCAGTCTGCCAGTAATTGTCGATCACCGGTTTGCCGAGTTCGCGCATCATCCATTCATGAGTCGGCTGATCGAGCGGCTCACCGGCAAGAAACAAATGCCTGAGCGAGGAGAGATCGTATTTGTGCATGTAAGCCGGGTCGTGCTTTTTGAGCACACGCGCCGCCGTCGGCGCCGAGAACATCACATTGACCTTGTATTTCTCGACGATCTGCCACCAGATCCCGGGGTCGGGACGCAACGGCGTTCCCTCGTACATCACCGTGCACATGCCGGCAATCAAGGGGCCATAAATGATGTAAGAGTGCCCCACCACCCAGCCAATATCGGAGGTCGAGAACATGGTCTCCCCCTCGCCACCGCAATAGATGTAGGCCATCGAGGCCGCCAGCGCGACGGCATACCCACCGGTATCGCGTTGCACTCCTTTGGGCTTGCCGGTTGTTCCCGAGGTATAAAGGATGTAGGACGGCTCTGACGATTCGAGCCACACCACCGGCACATCAGCATCCAGGCACTCGCCGCGTAGCGTGGCATAGTCAACATCCCGCCCTGGCACCTTGTGAAAACCGAGGTCGATCCCGCGATCAACCATCAACACATGCGCCGGTTTGTGTTTGGCAAGATCGATCGCATCGTCGAGGAGATGCTTGTAAGGCACGGCCTTACCGCCGCGCATGCCCGCATCGGAAGAAACCACCAGCTTCGGCGTCGCATCGTCGATCCGCGTTGCCAGCGAACCTGAGGCAAATCCGCCAAAAACAACCGAGTGAATTGCACCGATACGCGCACAGGCAAGCATGGCAAAGGCGGCTTCGGGAATCATCGGCATGTAGATGAGCACCCGGTCACCCCGACCAACACCAAGACGCTGCATGACGGCCGCCATGCGCATCACCTCGGATTTCAACTCGGCAAAGGAATAAACGACCTCGCGATCGGTCTCAGTCGACACAAAAACCAAGGCCCGCTCATTGGGGCGCTTGGCCGCGTGGCGGTCAACGGCGTTATGGCACAGATTCGTTCTCCCGCCGACAAACCAACGGGCGAAAGGTGGCCGTGAATAATCCAGAACCTGCTCGAACGGCGTTTGCCAGTCGATACGGCGGGCTTCGGTAGCCCAGAATTTATCAGGATTGTCGATCGATTGCTGGTGAAACGCCTGGATGGTCGTCATACGATTCCCTTGGCTGGTACAACGCACCTGCACTACGAATTACGACTGCCCGGCATCTTCTCCACGGTGTGCCGGGTCGGTACTCCGCCGCTCTAGCTCTGCGAGCGGCAATCCAAGATGACACTCACGTTCAAGCAACCTCAAAACGGGCATCAGTTGCCCAATCAAGGCTGGCAAATGCGGCAACAACGCCGCCTCCTGCCCTGTGCGCAGCAGCTCAAGCGCTCGCGCAATGCCTGGCGATCGATCAACGACCGCCGTCGCATCCGTGTCGTTGCGACACGCAACCACCCGGTTGCCGCCTGCCTGCTGAGCCTGTCGCAAACGCTCCGCCGCCAATTCAATCAGCTTGCCGGCAGAAACAACTTCATCCGCCGGGCTATTACTGACACCGACGCTGACCGACAAGTTCAATCGCTGCCCTCTGGCGCTGATATTGGCACCACGGATCGCCTCTCGCAACCGATCGCCGAAAGAAGCACATGCCGGAAACGGCGTCCCCGGAGAAACCACGACCAATTGGCTTCCCGCGTAATGGCCAAGACTGTCCTCGCGACGAATCTTGCCGCCCAGCATCGTAATGAATCGCTGCTGCAACTGGGCAACGAGTTCATCCCCGTAAGTTTCGCGCAAAGCTCCGACATTATCGAATCCGAGCACGATGGCGCTTACCTCGCCGCCTTGCCGCATTGCTTGGGAGAGCGCCTGCGCGGCCTGCAATTCGATATATTTGCGAGTAAACAGCCCTGTTTCGGGATTCTGGACGTTTTGCTCGAGATTTTCCTGCAACTCGCGTTGACTTTGAGCAAGCGCCAGCAAGGTACCGACTCGAGTCAGCAACTCGGCGCCCTGTGCTGTACGGGCAATGAAATCGGATGCGCCGTGGTTGCGTGCATTCACGATGGCCGACTCGTCGTCTCCGGTGACCATCAACATCGGCATGCGTGCAAGCCGTTGCAAGCGTGATGACCGCAAGCGCACCAGCAAACCATCACCGCTCAGCACCGGGAGATTCAGCGAACAGACCACCGCACCGACCGACTGGTCGAGAACGAGCACCTGCCAGGCGGCTTCGCCATCGGCTTCCTCACGCACATCGTAGTGCTCGCGCAAAACCTTGCCGAGCAAGGCACGCACCATACGTGACTCGTCAACCACCAGCAGACGCTGGCGCGGCGTGGCGGATACCGGATCTTGATTCATGCGTTCTGCCCGACCTCCCTCTCAGACGCCACCGACTTCAACTACCAGGCGCCCCTGGGAGCGTCCTTGAATAAAACTATCAAATACGTCCGGCAATTCACCGAAGGGCACTCGCCGGGACAGCAGCGCCAGATGGCGAGGATGCAAATCGCCTCCCAGCCTGGCCCAGACGCGCTCTCGGCAAGCATGCGAGGCCTGGCTCGAATCAATGCCCAACAAGCTGACACCACGCAAGATGAAAGGCATGACCGTCGTATTAAGCGTATGGCTCGCCGCCAGTCCGATACTGGCAATCGTTCCTCCGTTGCTCATCCCGCTGGTAATCCAGGCCAGGACATCGCCGCCCAGATTATCGACCGCGCCCGCCCACTGTGCCTTGTCGAGTGGCCGGATACGCGACAGATCGAGATCGCTGCGCAGCAGGACATGCGCCGCCCCCAGCCCATAAAGAAAATCGGCACTCGATGCCTTGCCAGTCAATGCAGTCACCTGATAGCCGGCCTGCGCCAGCATATCCACGGCCAGGCTACCGACCCCTCCCGTTGCCCCACTCACGATCACCGGTCCGTTTTCTGGGCGCAGACCGTTTTCCTCCATGCGTAAGATACCGAGCGCCGCAGTAAAACCAGCCGTGCCAAGCGCCATGGCGTCAAACAAGGTCAGCCCACTGGGCAAAGGGTGCAACCAATCGGCAGGCAACCGTGCAAATTCTGCATAGCCACCATGGTGGGCAACGCCAAGATCATAGCCTGTCGCAACAACGGCATCGCCTGGCGTGTAACGGGGATCGTCACTCGACTCGACGACTCCGGAAAGATCAATCCCGCCAATGCAAGGATAACGCCTCACCACCCGCCCGGTACCGGTGGCCGCCAACGCATCCTTGTAATTTACGCTTGAGTAGGCAACACGCACGACTACGCCACCGCGATCGAGTCGATCCGCCGTAAAATCGACAAAACCTGCGCGCGTCTTGCCTTCATGCTCCTCGATCAGAAAGGCTTTGAAAGCGTTTAGCCCCACCATTTTGCTCCTGCAAATTGAGTTGATCTGCACAGACAGCATGCGCACGCCTCATCATCCTTCGAATATACGTACCCTATCGGCAAGACGCAAATCCGCAAGGGGAGAAACCCACTTCAGCGACAATCGATTACCATATGCAGGCGACGAGGCACGCCGCCCCGGTGCGGCCACAAAAACTCAAACAAGGGGACATGATGAGCACTTTTAACCGACAGTCAATCCTTCGCGCCCTGCTCCTTGCACAGGTAGCAGGCCTCCTGTTAATCGGGCCAGTGAGCAGCCATGCGGCAGGAACACTGGACAAGATTGCCAAGACCGGCATTATCAGCCTAGGTTACCGGGAAAATGGCTTGCCTTTCTCCTTCCTTGACGAAAACAAACGCCCGGTCGGCTACTCGATCGATATCTGCCTGCGCATTGCGGAAGCCGTCAAGCGCGAGCTCAAACGCAATGACCTTAACGTGAAATACGTGCTGGTAAATACGGAAAACCGAATCAAAGCCCTCGATTCGGGAGAGATCGACATCGAATGCGGCTCAACCAACGCCAGCGCCGAACGCCGCAAACAGGTCGATTTCACCATCCCCACCTACATCGCCTCGACCCGCCTGCTGGTCAAAAACGACAGCAACATCAAGTCGGTCTACGACCTATCCGGAAAAACCGTCGTAATGACCAAAGGAACAACTCAGGAAAAATTATTTGCCGAAATCAACAAGAATCACACGCTGCGTGCAAAAACGATTCTTGGCGCAAACCATGACGAATCCTTTGCCTTGCTGGAGGCAGGCAAGGCCGATGCGTTCATGCTCAACGACGTCCTGCTCGCCTCGGTGCGCGCCGCGTCCAAGACCCCTGATCGTTACACTCTGACCCGCGATCCCTTGACCATCGATCCGTTGTCGCTCACCCTGCGCAAGGATGACCCGGCCTTCCGCAAAGTCGTTACCGGCGAAATACACCGCCTCATCACGCAAGGCGAGATCAATACCCTTTATCGCAAGTGGTTTGAGTCGCCAATCACGGCCAAGCAGATCAACCTGAAGTTGCCCATGAGCTTTCTGCTGCGCGACTCATTCAAATCTCCCACGGAGTGGCTACCCTGATTCACACTGAAACAATCCGGGCATTGCCAGCCGCGGTTGGCGAAAAGGTACGCACCGTATGACGCGTACCTTTTCATAAAATTGCTTAAATCAGCTACCATTAGCGCTGCATCAGCGATCAAAAAAACACATAAGGCAACAATTAAGCTTCGTATCCAATAACTTAAGACAAATCGGGGGGTGTTATGCGGTGGCCCAGCAAGGATTTTGTTAATCAAAAAAAACAAATTCGGTGGTTGTTTGCAGGATTAGCCCTACTCACCATTCCTCTCACCTCAGCGCTGGCTCAATCAACGCTGGAGAAAATCGGCAAATCAAACACTATCGCGCTCGGATATCGGGATGCCGCCGCCCCATTTGCTTACCTTGACGACAATAAGCGCCCCATTGGTTACTCGATTGATATTTGCCTGAAAATCGTCGATGCCGTCAAAAAAGAGCTAAAACGCAACGATCTTTCCATCAAATACATTCCGGTCACTGCCGCCACCCGCCTTACGG
>CAZHFS010000193.1:5412-5989 GCA_964531885.1 uncultured Propionivibrio sp. | reverse complement strand
TTGCCGAGCGGTTGCGCTTGGAGACTATCATCGCATTGAGACAGCTTTGCGCACCCGCGGCTTCGCTCAGGACATGCGCTCCGATGCCCCGATCTGCCGCTGGCGAACCGGCAACGTCGTGGTCGACGTCATGCCCCCGCTCAAGGAAATCCTCGGGTTCGCCAATCGCTGGTATCCGTTGGCCCTAGAGACAGCCGAACCGGCGACACTGCCGAGCGGTCAGCGAATCCAGCTGATCACTGCTCCGGTGTTTCTGGCGACCAAGCTGGAAGCCTTCGACGGACGCGGCCAAGGTGATTATCTCTTCAGTCACGATCTTGGCGATCTCCTGGCCGTGGTCGACGGCCGCGAGACCTTGCTGAGCGAATGTCACACTAGTTCACCTGTGCTTCGCGCTTACCTCGGCGACCGCTTCCGCACTCTCCTGGCCACTCCAGCGTTTGTCGAAGCACTCGCAGGACACCTGCCAGGCGATGCTGCCAGCCAAGAACGACTACCCGATCTGATGACAAGTCTGCGCAGTCTTGCCAGATTACACACGGAAAACAAAGAATGATCGTCTTCAACTGCTCGCAAG
>CAZHFS010000193.1:0-5402 GCA_964531885.1 uncultured Propionivibrio sp. | reverse complement strand
CAGGAAATCCGGGCCGGCGCCGCTCGTTGGCGCGCCGGCCGCGAAGCATCCAGGCGATGACGCGCCGCAGCTCATCGACGTTGACGGCCAGCCGCCGCGCCACATCGAGCAATGGCTGGTGCATTGCCTGCGTCTGCGACGTAAGACCTGCGTGCTGGTCATGGACATCGACACGCGCTACGCCATGGTTTTTGTCGGTTTGCGCCGGGGCGACCCGGAAGGTTTTCTCAATGCCTTCGCCACGCGATTGATGAACGAGATGGCGCTGGCCGCTGATGAGATCGGTATGCTCGCCGACTTCGAGATGGCGCTCACCGCCTTCCTCGAACGGCACGCGCGCTTTTCCTTCGTCAAACGCTCCGAACGCAGCACGCTGGCGCATCTCACCCAGGCGGCGTGGGACGTCGAGCTTTATGCCGAAGACGCCGGGCACCTGCCCGAGTCGCACGAAGAATGCGCCGCGATCGACGCGCGCATCAACGACACACCACGCCGAGCCAAGGGCCGGCCAGGCTGGTTTTATGCACAACAGGAAATGCTCTGCGCCTGGCTGCGCGCCTACGGCGGCTTGACCGCCAATGGCGAGACCTCAGTGCGCGCGCGCCTGCAAGCGCGCAGACAACGACACCACCCTACCAATCCGCAGCAATAACCCCGCCGGGCGCGCTCACAATCGGTCACAATCCCGGTACGAGTTTAAGGCTACCATGCGCGGTTTTGCCCGCTGCTGGCTCGCCGGATGCGCCGTTCGGCACACGACAGACACATGAAACACCACGCTCCGAAACTCCGCACGCTGCCTGACCGCATTCGCCAGGTCGCCCTCTTCGAGGTCGGCGGTCTGCTGCTCATCACGCCGCCTTTCGTCTGGCTAAGCGGCGTGGCGCCGATCGACTCGCTCGGCCTGCTGGCTCTGATCGCGCTCATCGCCGCCATTTGGAACACCAGCTACAACACCGCCTTCGACTGGATCGAGGGCCGCCTCACCGGACGCACCGCCGATCTCCGGCCCGTCGGCATGCGCGCCGTGCACGCCATCGGCTTCGAATCCGGGCTGCTGCTCGTCAGCTTGCCGATCATCATGCTTTGGACCGGCATGTCCTGGCTCGATGCCCTGATCGCCGACATCGGCCTGGCCATCGCTTACGTTGTGTATGCCTTCGTTTTCAACTGGCTGTATGACAAATCGTTTCCGATCGACGCCCCCTCTGAGATCGCCGAGCTGAAACGCCAGGGGTCTCCCTCCCCCATCAAGGAAACGGGGCAAGGTTAAGGTCTTGGAACCACATCGACATTTCGCGCTCCAAGCCCGCGCCAAACCATAAGCGCCCCTGCGGCACCCGCCCTCCGGCCCACCCTACGCACCATTGACGCGCTGCCACTGCAGCCTGCGCCTTGCTGCGCCAGGAACAAGAAGACCAATCGCCATGCCTTCCCAAATTGAGCCTCCCCGTCCCGCCGCGTCAGCCGCCAACGCGGAAACTCGCCATCTGATCCTGGCCCTGCGTGCCATCGCCGCCATCATTATCACCTGGCACCATTTTGCTTCCTACCCGCCGCTTGCCGAGTGGGCCGCCCCGTTGATCAAGCCCGTGACCGACTGGCTGGTGCAGTACGCCCGGGCGACGCAGGTGTTTTTCGTGGTCGGTGGTTATGTCATGGCTTTGAGCATGGCGGGCAGGCACTGGCAGCTCAGCGGACTGGGCCGCTATGCCCTGCAACGTTACTTCCGCCTGGGCCTGCCTTATCTCGCGGCGATGGTGCTGGTCTGCCTCGCCTATCTTTACGGGCAGGAACTACTCCCCGCCGAAGTCGCCGGAACGCCGGTGAACGGGCCGCAGATCGCCGCCCATTTTTTCTTCCTGCAGGGGATTCTGGGCTACGAGCAACTCTCGGCCGGCTTCTGGTTCGTGTGCATTAATTTCCAGCTCTCGCTGATCTACGCACTGACCCTGTGGCTACGGGATGGCGTGTGCGGCGGGCGGCTCAACATGCCGATGCTTCTCGGTTGGCCGCTGGCGGCCTTCACCCTGTTTTACATCAACCTGGAAAGCACCTGGGACAGTTGGTGGCTGTATTTCTTCCCCTATTTCTTCATGGGCATTGTCATCCACCACGCCATACACCGGGCACGCTCCTCCTTGGGATTCTGGCTCTATGCCCTGCTAATGCTCATCGCTATGGCTTTCGAGTGGCGTTGGCGCCTACTCAGCGCACTGCTAGTCGGGGGGCTGCTCTGGCATGCCGAACGTTACGGCTGGGGCGCCCAATGGCCGAGGCAACGGGCTCTGCTCGGGCTGGGCAAGATCGCCTATAGCCTGTTCCTCGTCCACTTTCCGGTGCTGGTTTTCGTCGCCTCGCTGTGGCTGGAGATGGATCTGCGTTCGCCGCAATGGGCAGTCGCCGGGCTGTGCGTCGCATTTATCGCCAGCCTGGTCGCTGCACAGGCCTTCCATCGCTGGGTTGAGTGCCCCGCCGCCACCCTTGGCCGGCGCCTGCGAGCAAAGCAGCCGAGCGCCCAGGGGGGCTTGGCCACGCCAGCCTGGCAGACGCGCTAATCTAAACGGCGGCCTCAGGCATCCTGGCGTTTGGCCGGGGCGGCGTACCAGCCTTCCGGCGGAACCACCTTAGCCTCCTGCGGATCGCCCATGTAATGCGGCGACATGATCTGCACGCCGTATTCGTTAAAGACATCCTGGATGTTGGCATGCAACAAGGTCAGCACTTCGGCGCGCGGCCTCGGCTGCTCGGGAACGGCCTGGGCCACCACACGATACTCGGGGTAATAATCGGAGAGCGCCGTCTGAAACACAATGGGCGCCGGAACCTGCAGAATCCCCGGGGTGCGGCGGGCAGCCTCGATCAGCATCGCCTCGACCTGGCGCCATGGGGTGTCGTAGCCGATGGTCACCGTGGTATCAACAACATAGCCTCGCCCGCGCACGACGCGCGAGTAATTCTTGGTCACCGTGCCGGTGATCATCGAATTGGGCAGGGTGAGTTCTTCCCCTAGCCCCGTCTGAATACGGGTGGTGAACATACCCATCTCGACGACCGTCCCTTCATGCTCGCCGATGCGCACATACTCCCCGGGGCGGATCGTCCGGGTATAGGTAAGGATGAGCCCCGCCGCGCCCTGCCCGACAATGCTCGACGCACCGAGCGAGACCATCAGGCCGAGGAGCACCGAAAGCCCCTTGAAGGCCTCGGTCTGCGCCCCAGGCAGGTAGGGATAGGCCATTGCCAAGGCAAAGAGCCAGATAGCGATCGACAACAATCGGCGCGTCGTCGGCAAAGTCTCGTGATTCAGCCAGGTGCCATCTGAACGTCCCTCCGTAATCCGGGTAAGCAAGCGGCCGGAGAAATTCACGAAGTACCGGGCGATCAGGAAGATCGTTGCCGCGAGGATCAGCCCGGGGAAAGCATCAATCACGGCTTCGGCAATCGTTGCAAAAAGCGCATAAAGATAGGCGTTGAGTTGCTCGCCCCAAGGCCGTGTATAGGGAAAGCGCGAGAGAACGAAGCTGATCCACTCGTAGCTCAGAAGGGCGACGATCATCCAGCGCAGAATGTCGATGGCCCGTCGCATGCGGGGCACCACGGATCGCGTATCGAGCAGGTTTTGCCCGGAGATGGTCAATGCCTGCGCCTTGCGTTCAGCCAGTTCGACCAGAGTATTGGCTAGCCGGCGATGCAGGCGCTGCAAACCGAAGACAAGCAATGCATACACCGCCGTCGCCACGGCGGCAACTCCAAGAGCACGCAAGATCAAACTGAGATCGCGCGACTCCTGGGTTTCCGCGAGCACACGCTCAAGGTTACGCACCGCGCGTTGTGTGGTCTCATTCACCCCCTCCTCGGTCGGTACGTCAGCATCCCCCGGGGTGATAATGAACAGCAGCGCAGGCCCGAGCATGACAAGTTTGCCAACGGGGTTGGCCTTCACCTCCACCGCCGAGCCGCTATCGAGGCGCAAGGCCTCCGCGATATTGCTGCGCGCTCGCAGGGCTCTTTGCGCAGGCTCCTGGCCAAGATGGTTAGTACGGAAGGTGATGATCTCGCGATTGAATACTTTCAGGGTTGCCGGATCACTCCCCGCGGGGCCCTGGCTCGCCGAGGCGAGCGCCGAAAGAACAAAAACGGCAGCGCCCACCAGGGCACGCCTCCCCCATTGGATTATGGTGTCCATCCCAAACACTCCATGCATGTCCCGCTGACGACTACCCCAAGCGGCCGCTCTCGGCATACACTAGCGCCCTTCCCGACCCGCATCCCGCTCAAGGGAAAAAGAAGATCTGAGTATATGCGTAAACCCACGATTGTCTGCTACGGCATCAAGAACTGCGACACCATGAAGAAAGCCATGGCGTGGCTTGATAACCACGGCATTGCCTATGAATTTGTCGACTACAAAAAAACCGGCGTCATCGAGCAACATCTCGCCGACTGGAATACACGCGCCGGCTGGCAAGCGCTGCTCAACACGCGCGGCCTGATGTGGAAGAAACTCACTGAGGAGGAGCGCACCGATGTCGACGAATGCAAAGCCCTTGGTTTGCTCGCCCGCTATCCTGCCATGATCAAGCGCCCGGTACTCGACACCGGTTCGGATTTGCTGGTCGGCTTTGACGCCGAGCGCTACGCCAAGGAGTTGCTGAAATGAGCGATAACTTCGTGCAACGCTTCATGCTCGATGACCTCGACATCCGCGGAGCTGTGGTCAGCCTTGGTCCGGTTTGGGCCAAGCTGCTGCAAGGCCGCGACTATCCACCCGCGGTGACCCAACTGCTGGGCGAGATGTGCGTCACCACCCTGCTGCTTGCCGACAATCTCAAACAGTCCGGCCGGCTCACCATCCAGTTGCGCGGCCAGGGACCGGTATCGCTGCTGGTCATCGATTGCGACGAGAGCCTGAATTTGCGCTGCATGGCTCAGCACGCCCCGAGCGTGGTCCCCGACCAGCCAGCGGCCCTCCTCGGCAAAGGGCAACTGCTTCTGTCGCTCGACTCGCCGAACATGAAGGCGCCTTACCAGAGCCTCGTCCCGCTGGCGGGCGAGACGATCGCGGCGATCTTCGAACACTACCTCGATCAATCCGAGCAACTCGCCTCGCGTTTTTTCCTTGCCGCTTCAGGCGACCGCGCCGCCGGCCTGTTCCTGCAGAAAATGCCCGATGCCGACCGCCGCGATCCCGATGGCTGGTCGCGTATCGAAACGCTTGCCGCCACAGTCAAGGCAGAGGAACTGCTCACCCTCTCCCCGGAAGACCTGCTCGGACGTCTCTTCGCAGAAGAGACCGTGCGCATTTTCACAGCCAGTCCGGTCACCGCCGACAGCCCTGAGGACTGGGAGAAAGTGCGCAACATGCTGCGCGCCCTGGGCCGAGAAGAGGTCTATGAGGC
>CAZHFS010000192.1:0-6011 GCA_964531885.1 uncultured Propionivibrio sp. | reverse complement strand
ACGCCACACGCTTCGCACACACCCAGTCAAACCAGACAGGACGCCCAGTATGCGTCCGCTGAATAACGATGAACGGGAGGGGTCATGGACGTTGGGAAGAGCATTCGGGGTTGCTTCGTTTGCCTGGGGATTGCCTGGGCTGCATTCGGGCTATCGGCGGGGACGCACGCTGCTGAACTGATCAATGGCCCGTATCTGCTCGCGCCAACACCAACCGGAATGACCGTCAGCTTTGAAACCCGAGCGGCAATACCGGCCAAGGTCATCTACACCGCGAATGGCGGCCCGGCCGCGACCATCGAAGTCGCTTGCGAACGTGGCGCCGCCTGGAAAGGAAACCCGCAGGGCGACTGCTTGTACCGTGCGGCCCTGAGTGAATTGCGCCCGGCGACGCTGTATGACTATACGGTCGTTCTTGCCTCCGGCGAACAGCACACGGGCACCTTCCGGACCCTGCGCGAAGGCTCGAACGAACTGCACCTGTACACGATCAGCGACAGCCACGGCTTCAAGGGCAGCCCACTGCTGGCCGAAGCCGTGCTGCGCGACCGTCCGGACTTCATCCTGCATACCGGCGACCTGCCGGCGGGCACCGGCTTTCAGAAAGACAAGTACCAGGAATCATGGTTTGGCCCGGGCGCCGAATTCCTGCGCCACATTCCGGTGGTGTATATCAACGGCAACCACGACGCCGGGCCGCATTTCGAACATTACTTCATGAAGGCGCAACGGCAGGCCTACCGCGCTTCGCCCAACGGGATGAACTTCGCCTTCGAGGCCGGCCCGGCGCATATCGCGATGGTCAACAGCAATGCCTGGGGTCTGTCGGAAATGAATGCCGATCTCTCTGACCTGCCCGTCGACCCGAAGGCACTGACCGAGATCCAGGGCACGCTCACCTGGCTGCAGGATGACTTGCGTTCCACCCCTGCAAGCGCCGCAACCTGGCGCATCGTAGGGATGCATCACCCCTATACCGAGCAGTTCAGCAACAAACGAGTGACTTCGATTCTGGAAAACAACGACGTTAACCTGATGCTTGGCGGCCACCTGCATGCCTATCAGAAGAGCATTTCCATGGACCCGGCACGCGCTGCGCGCACCCTGTTCATCACCCAGGGCACGGCCGAAGGCGCGCACGGGGAGATGAACTACGGCACGCCCGACGAGCGGATCTTCCCTGAGCTGCCCGAGGTACTAGCCTTCGGGCGCACGATCTTCGGCAAGATCGATATCACGGGCGATGAAATGCGTTATTCTGTACATGGCCAGCCCAAGGGTGAAAACGCGGTCAGACTACTCGATGAGACCGTGCTCACCCGCGACGCCCCGCGCCTCGCTCTGAACAAGGTGACGCTGACGCCGGTCAAGGGCTCGCCCGGAACGATCGTTTTCGAAGGCGAGGTCAGGAATGACGGCCGTGGGTTTGCCGGCGTGGTCATCCCCCTACAGGACAACGGCCATGCGGTTCCGCTCAACCTCTTCGGCACGCCAGGCAAGGAGCGCGTCGTCGGCCTCGCCCCGGGAGAAACGAAGCGCGTGCGCAAAACGATCACCCTGGCCAGCCAGGGCAAACACGAGTTGAGCATCGGCAGCACCCGCACGACAGTTCAGGCGCCCGCCCCCACCGCAAAAACCCTGCTTTCAGGGCTGACGATCCGGGTCGGACAAGGCGAAGACAGCAACCAGGCCATTATCCAGGTCGAGGTCAGCAATCCGCACGCCAAAGCGGTCGAAGACCGCCTCGAACTGCGCATCGACGGCCGCGTCGTCGCCACCCAGCCGGTGAGTCTGCGCGCCAATGAAATGTCGACCCGGCAGCTGACCCACCGCTTCCCATTCGGCGGGCAGTATGCCATCCGCGTCGGCGACCTCCCGGCCAAAACCATCGTCATCGAGGGCACCCTCAAAGGCACCCCGCTCGTCACCGACCGCTCTGGCCATGGCAACCACGCCATCCTGCGCGGCAACCCCAAGGTCACGCGCCAGGACGATGGCACAGTCTCAGTCGACCTGGCCGGCAGCCTGGGCGATTACATCGAGATCCCGGATCATCCCAGCCTGCGCGTGAAAGATGGGGTCAGCGGCCTGGTCTGGGCCAACCTCAACCGCCTGCCGATCGCCGGGGAAGCGGATCGTAACCCGATCATGGTCAAAGGCCCGTCGATCGGCTGGGGCGCCAACTACCTGGTGCGCATGCTGGTCAAACGCTCCGGCGGCACGTTCAGCGCGGGCATCTGTTACGACACGTCCGAGCATTACTGGGAAAGCAGCGGCAAGGCCCCGCTGGCGCAATGGGCGCAGTACGCCATGGCCTTCGACGCCCGACGCGGCGGAGCGAGTTACGTCGATGCGCGCAAGGTCGGTGAAATCGCCCCGCTCGACGACTACACCGAGTTCCGCAACTGGGAAGGCCACCCGATCTTCATCGGCTACTCGCGCCTGGGCAATATCGTCAAGGAACTCAAGCGGCCGCGCAACTTCGCGCATTTCGTCGGCCAGGTCAGCCAGGTACGCTTCTACACGACGGGCCTCTCCAGCGAGGAAATCCAGGCGATCAAAGACCAACCCGGCGCAGTCGGGCCACACGCCGACAAACTGGCGGCCTGGCTCGACTTCTCGGACATTCGCACTGCCGGCCGGCACGAGACCCCGTGGCAGAGGCCGGCCCACTTCCAGCCCGCCTACCGCGCCGACAAGCTGTTGTGGTCGTACAGCGCGCTCGAAGCCAAAACCCGGATGCCCCCCGGCACCTCGCTCACCGCAACCATCGAAGTCTCGGACGACCGCACCACGGTCAAGGGCGCCAAACAGGTTCAGTTGCGCGATGGCGAACAGCGCATCGACCTCGCCGATCTCCCGCCCGGACAGTACCTGCGCATCGTCAGCCGTTTCGACTCGGTCGTCGGGCCCGATGGCATCGTGGTGCCCGAGTTGCACCACTATCAGGTTCGCGCCCGGCTTGGCGATAAACTTGCCGACCTGACCTGGGGCACCCGGGCCGACTGGGAAAAAGGCAGCTTCGAGGGGGCACTGGGCTTCGAACCGCCGGATCGGCTGGTCACCATCGACGGCGGCCCGGCAGTTCGCCATTGATCGGCTTGTATTGCCAGACAGTCAGGGGCTGTCTGGCAAACCCAAGGGGCAGCACTCTCTGCCGCAGACACAGTGCAAAAACTGCGGCATTTGCGCGTGACAGGGTGACAGCGTACCAATCAGGTAAATTCGTGTAACACCTCCCAGCGTGAAACAGAACGTTACAGTTCTGACGTTTCCGGAAACACACGGCATGCATCGGTCAGCCACACTGGCGATGAAACAAGCCAAACCCGGAGACCCCCATGAACGACATCGCCCTAAATCAAAAGATCAGGACACCAAGCAAGGCGGTTCAACAATTCAACGGGCGCAGCCTGAGCGCATTACTCACCGCCTTCAGCTTCATCATCATGTCGGTTTCGGGACTGGTGCTGTTTTGTGTGCCACCGGGACGCATCGCCTACTGGATCGACTGGCGCTTTCTTGGCCTGACCAAGACCCACTGGGGCGATATGCACATCACGACCAGCCTGCTGTTCATCCTCGCGGGGGTATGGCACATCGTTTATAACTGGCGTGCATTGCTCAATCACTTTCGCGACCGGGCTAGCCGGGCACTGGTCATCAAGCGCGAACTGGTGCTCGCCGCAGTACTCACCGTGTTCATCACGGCAGGCACGATCGCCGGGTTGCCACCGCTCACCGCCATCCTCGAACTCAATAACTGGGCAAAAAATGCCTGGATCAAAGGCCCGCAGGACGAACCGGTAATCAGCCACGCCGAACTGCTCTCGCTCAAGAATTTTGCCCAAAAAATCGGTATCGACGCTGATCAGGCCCTGCAGACGCTGAGCGCCAGTGGCCTGCGCATCGAAAACACCGAGGAAAAGCTCAGTGAGATTGCCAAACGCAACGCCACCTCGCCAGCGGATCTGCACCGTCGCCTGGCCCCGTTGGAACAGGCCGCTCGTACTGCATCGGCCAAGCGCTGGACTCCCGCCCTGGTCGTCGAACGCTTCGAAGGGAAAGGCAGCGGCAAAAAGACCCTCGCCGAAGTCGCCCGAGAAAACGGCATCCCGCTCACGCTTGCCCTGAGCAAACTTGAGGGCGCGGCAATCCGCGCCACGCCAGAACAAACGCTTCGGCAGATTGCGGATGCCAACGCACAGGGCCCGATGGATATCCTGAGCCGGGTACTGGAAGGCGAACCCATGCCCTGAGCAACACGGTAACAACGCCTCGCCAATGCCCATAGGCTGAGCCAGCCTATGGGCAATTCACATCCAGACGGCGTCCTACACCGAGCCAATCACCCGACCTTCTTTTTGCCTGATCACCACGGTCGCCGAGCGCGGTCGCCCGCCCGGCGAGGCCGGGAACTGGTTGGCCGGCCAGCGGCTCACTGCATTCGGCTGTGACGGATCGCTGCGCTCGGAAGGCGGCTCGCCGGGATGCTGAATATTCACAAACAGGGTACGACCGTCCGGCGTCTGGGTGATGCCGGTGATCTCGCAGCCGCGCGGCCCGGTCAGGAAGCGACGAACCTCACCGCTTCCCGGATCGGCCACCAGCATCTGATTGTTGCCGAAGGCTGTGTGGTCGGGTTTGTCCAGCGCCGAAGTCGATATATCGGTCTGTATCCACAAACGCCCCGAGGGGTCGAACCACAAGCCGTCCGGACTGGCAAAGAGGTCGCCTTTGATGTTGCCGCGATGCGCGGCATTGGCCTGCGCCGGATCGCCACACTCGACAAAGGTATCCCAGCGAAAATCCGTAGCTGCGGCATCGCCGCCCGCTTCAGTCCAGCGCACGATGTGGCCATACTTGTTGTCGGCACGGCGGTTGGCGGCATCGGTGCCGGGCTTTTCCCCCACCCCGCGCTGGTTGTTGTTGGTCAATGTGCAGTACACCTCGCCGTTTTTCGGATGCACGGCAATCCACTCCGGACGATCCATCGGGGTCGCGCCGACGACATCGGCGGCACGCCGCGCCCGAACCAGGATATCTGCCTGATCGGCAAAACCGTTTTCCTGAGTCAGCCCGTTCTCGCCGAAGCGCAGAGCCAGCCAGCGGCCGCTGCCATCCTCCGCAAAGCGCGCCACATAGAGCGTGCCGTCATCGAGCAAGCCGTCGGACGGCTGTCCGGCGACAAACGGCCGATGTGAAACGTACTTGTAGATGTACTCGAAGCGCTCGTCGTCGCCCATGTAAGCGACCACCTGACCGCGCTGCGCGAGCGTAACGAACGCCCCTTCATGCTTGAAGCGGCCGAGCGCCGTGCGCTTGACCGGCAGGCTGTCGGGACGAAGGGGGTCGATCTCGACCACCCAGCCAAAGCGGTTCGACTCGTTCGGATGGCGCTCGGCATCGAAGCGCTCATCATGTTCATGCCAGCGATAACCGGCCGTCGCCGCTGTGATGCCGTAACGTTTCTGCTCTGCGGTCGGGGTCGCGCCGGCCTTGAAGTAACCGTTGAAGTTTTCCTCGCAGGTCAGATAGG
The DNA here is from genome assembly GCA_964531885.1 of uncultured Propionivibrio sp. Taxonomy (GTDB): domain Bacteria; phylum Pseudomonadota; class Gammaproteobacteria; order Burkholderiales; family Rhodocyclaceae; genus Propionivibrio. The sequence goes on along the minus strand of CAZHFS010000192.1, from coordinate 472 downwards.
TGCCCCACGGCGTCACCCCCATCGCGCAGTTGTTGATCGTGCCACGGGCCAGGGCTCCGGCCGGATCAGCCGCCGTACGCAAGGCAGGACTGCCCGCCGCCGGCCCGGCCAGACGGATCGGCGTATCCGCTGTAACGCGTCGCGCATATTTCGACGGACGCACGACCTGCCACTGCCCCCGCTCGCTGCGCACCTCGATGACCGAAACCCCGTGGGCGGCCTTCGACTTGCGCACTTTTTCCGCGCTCCAGTCGGCCATGCCGCCGGGATGCAACAAGCCATCGTCGGTGTACTCATGGTTGATGCACAGCAGCCCGTGCGAACTGCTGCCGGCCAGAGGGAAGAAATGCATGCCGTCATGGTGCATGCCGGCCTGTTGCGCCTGATCGTCGGCACTGTTCGTCGCGTCGCTGAGAAAGCCCGGACCGTCGGACACCGGATCACCCCAGGCGTAGAGCAGATCGGCAACGTA
>CAZHFS010000191.1:0-6017 GCA_964531885.1 uncultured Propionivibrio sp. | reverse complement strand
CGAGATGCCTTTGGACAAGCACAGAAAGTCGGGACGAATGCCGGCCTGCTCGTGCGCAAAGAAGGTGCCGCTGCGGCCGCAGCCAACGGCGATCTCGTCACAAATAAGGTGTACGTCATAGCGGTCGCACAGGGCACGCGCTAGGCGCAGGTATTCCGGGTCGTACATGGCCATGCCGCTGGCGCACTGGACGAGCGGCTCGACGATCAGTGCGGCGAGGGTGTCATGATGCCGTTCGAGGTGGGCTTCGAGCGCGGCGGCGGCGCGTCGGGCGACGTCGGTGGGCGTTTCGCCCGGTTCGGCGCGGCGGGCGTCGGGCGTCGGCACGGTCGCTGCCGGGCGGATCAGTGGCGCGTAGGCATCCTTGAAAATGGCCACGTCGGTGACCGCCAGCGCGCCGACGGTTTCGCCGTGGTAACTGCCTTCGAGACACAGGAAGTCGCGCTTTTTATCGAAACCGCGGTTGCGCCAGCTGTGGAATGACATCTTGAGCGCGATCTCGGTCGCCGACGCGCCGTCCGAGGCGTAGAAAGCGTGCCCGAGCGCGCTGCCGGTCAGCGCCGCGAGGCGCTCGGAGAGCTCGACCACCGGGCGGTGGGTGAACCCAGCGAGGATGACGTGTTCGAGTTCGTCAAGCTGCGCGTGCAGAGCGGCGTTGATGCGCGGATTGGCGTGGCCGAACAGGTTGACCCACCACGAGCTGATGCCGTCGAGGTAGCGGCGGCCGTCGAAGTCGTACAGCCAGGCGCCCTGACCACGGGCTATGGGAATCAGCGGCAAGGAACCCGCGTCGCCGCTGGTGTGCTGCTTCATCTGGGTGCACGGGTGCCAGACGGCGCGCTGGCTGCGCGCAAGGAGTTCGGCGTTATCCATTAATTCACTCCCAGGGCGTGCTCAGTGCAGGGACTGCGGTGAGCTGGCCGGGGTCTCGGGCATTTCGGCATGCACGGTATCGCCGTCGGCGTTAGGGTAGAGCGGGGCGCCGCAGTCGTCGCAGAACTCGAAAGGAAACTGTTGGTTATGAACGACGATGTCCTTGATCCCCGCTTCGCGCAGAAGCCCTTCGATTTCTCCCGCCGTGTCGCTGTTTTCGTCCTCGCTGCCGAGCAGGGGCCAGACCACACCGTGGTAGATCGCCTCGCTGTCGCGTGGGCCGAAACCGATGCGGTATTCCTCAAGACGTTTGTCGTGGAAGCCGCCGAGGACGGCGCGTAGCGCTTCGGCCGGCTTGCCGAGTGTGGTTTGCAGGAAAGCGACCGAGGCGCGCAGGGAGTACGGCCGCGAGGCGAGGTCAGCGGTGCGGCAGGCGCCATGGTAGGCGTCGGCCAGCAGGGGTTGGAAGGCGCAGCCGGTGAGCAGCGGTTCAATGCTGGGGCCGCCTTGCTTGAGCCACTCCTTGAGGGCGCTTTCACGGCTTACCCCGTCGTCCTCATTCCAGCGGAAAATTGCCTGGCCACGTGGCACAACCACGGCGCCAAGAAGGTAGCGGGTGTCGGAGAGAAACTGGTTTGTTTCCGCCATCGTACTGATGTCAACGCTGAGCGGCGTGCCGGCGTACGCCGCCGCCCCGAGGTCGCGCATCAGTTGCCAGGTGTCGACAAAGCTGCGCGGCAGTTGGTCTGGGCTGTAGAGAAAATCGGACAGGGCGATTTTTGCCTGCCCAGAGAAAACGTGTGCGCCGAGTTGAACGGTGAGTGTCTGCAGCGTGCTCTTGGCGATTCTGCCAGCCGGAATGGAAAAGCGTGACCAGGCGAGGATGGGGGCATTGAACAGCAAAACGTCGTAGTCCTGGCCCTGATGCGTGAGGACGGAGGATTCGGCACAGGCCTCGATGGTGTCGGCGAGGGCGTCGTGCGCCGCAGCATGGGAGTCGAACAAGCGGTCGAGTGCGGCGTTAAGGTCGTCTTCTGCGCCGGTGTTCAGCAGTTTTTCAACGAGATCTGTCAGCTGGTTTTCCCAGAAGGCATCTTCGAGGCGGCCGCCAGATTCGGTGAGGCATTGGGCCAGCCGGCCGAGTTCGGTGGCGTCGGCCGAGGTGCGCTTGCGCGACGAGAGGCGGTTGCGTTTCATGGTGGGTATGGGCAGAAAATCAATTCGTTATTGTAACAAGGGATAGGCGGAGCTTCCCTCGCATTTGCCAATGATGGTAATAGTCAGCGTGCGTTGCCTTACGTTTTAGGCGGCAGGAAGAAGTCGCGCGGGGCGGTGCGGAAATGCCGCCATACGGCGCTCGCGATGGCTTTCCATGGGATTGTGCTCACCTGGCGCGAACGTAGGGCTACCTTGAGCGCCAGGGAGAAGCTGACGGCCAGGTTGAGAATGCCGATGGCAGCGACACCGAGGGTGGCCCAAAGCAGCAGCCAGAGATCCGGTTGGCCGTCCAGTCCGACGAAACCGATTCCGACGAAGGCTGACGAGAAAGCCACGTGGCGAATATCGAGCGGCAGGCCGAACAGTATGCCAAAGAGGGTGATTCCGCCAAGCAGGAAGCCGAACAGGAAATTGCCTGCCAGGGCGCCAAGGTTGTCTCCGACGTAAGTGGCAACGCGTTGCAGTCGGTACTCGCCAAGCAGGCGTCGCGCCCAGTTAAGCTGCCGGATGCGCTGTGGGATGTGGTTGTACGCGGCATAGTTATCGAAGTAGCCACTGATCAATCCTGCCAGGAACAGGCATATCCCGGCGACGGCGGCGTAGGCGATCGCTCCGCTGTGGATCAGGCTTTGCTCGGCCAGCAGGTGTTCTGCTTTGTCCGGCGTAACGAAGTGCCCGTTGCCACTAAGGAAGACAGCCAGCGCGATGAGCGCGGCAACCGGCACGGCAACGCCGACGTTGCCGAGGATGGCGACGATCTGGGTACGCACGGTACGGGCGACGAGTCCCGCCAGGGCTTCGATGTCGCGCAGTTTGCCGCCGGACTGGCTGATGGTGGCCGCAATGGCGTTGGCGGTCATTGCCGGCTGTTTGGTGGCGATGGTGCCATGCAGGATGTGGATCAGGCAGAAGCCCAGGCCATAGTTGAGACAGTAGGCCAATGCGCCAGTTAGCGGCGGTAGCTCGGCCTTGGCGAGGAGCAGCTTGAAACACGCCATGACGGCGACGATCAGGCCGCCGATGGCTGCCGAGCGGGCGATGGAAAAATACTCGCTGCGGGTCTCCGAGATGTAGTGCTCGCCGTGCTGGCCGGCATTGTCGGTGACGCGCAGTGCGATGAGTTCGGTATTCTGGCGCCAGTGTTCGCGCAGCTTGTCGCGCTGGCATTCGGCGCGGATCAACGCGATGATCAGGCGAACAATGGGTGGCAAGGCCGCCTGTCCTTCCGGTTCGTGCAGCAGCGGGTCGAGCACATCGAGTAGCGCTTCGCAGCGTGCGATGAGCTGTTGCAGCCGTTGCAGGTGAAAGGTCAGGCGGATGCTCGTGCCTTCGCGTGCCGCACGCTTACGGATGCGTTCGATGCTCTGCAGGCATTGGTCAAGCAGGACGCGCAGGTGTTTGTCGTCGGTGATCTGCGCAGCGGGCTGGCGCCAGGCCAGCGCATAGGTGTCGATGTAGGCAATGAGCTCGGCGTTCTGGGTGGCAAACGGCGATTCATACAGTTCAAGGGATGAGTCGAGGCGCAAGAGTTCCGGATCCATGCCCCCGGCGGCGAGCCAGAAGGAAAGGATGCGCAGTGCGCGGAGCATTTCTGCCAGGGAACGTGGCAAGGTTTCGCCGCTGGGGGCCTCGTCAAAGCGCAGGGCTTGGATGAGTTCAATCCAGCTTTCTTCACCCAGTGCGCAAACCCATTCTGCGTCCGAGGCATGGGGGAAAACCTGGCGAAGACGGGTTTGCAAGCGTGTTTCGTCCAGCACTTCAGGAAGTGCCTTGTGTCCGATGCGGCGGAAAAGCTCGGTAAAGAAACCGGTGTTGGGCAGGATGCCTGCCGTCGTATACAAATCAGCGTGCCGGGTCTGCGCACCGAGTTCGAGAATGGCCTTGCGGATTGCGCTGCGCAGGTCGTGGCGCGTGGACAGCAGATAACAGAGCGCGCGCAGGTTGCGTTGCGCCGTGTCGGTGTCGGTGGCTTGCTCGGGGCGCAGTGCGTCGACGAGTTCGGCGAGCAGGCCGGTCGGGTCGGCGTTTTGCTCCTTGAAGCGGGTGAGTAGGTCTTCCATACGGAGCTGCCGGGAACGGCAGGCGGTTGTTCTGGTCGATTACAATGCTACCAAATCCTGACGGCATTCCATGGGGGAATGCCGTCCCAATGCCACGGACACGCCATGCTTATTGTGTTATCACCAGCCAAATCGCTCGACTTTGAGACCCCCGCACATCTTGCGGATTTCAGCCAGCCCGATTTTCTCGATCAGTCGCAATTGTTGATTGAACGCCTGCGCGAGCTTGCGCCGCAGGACCTGGCCAGCTTGATGGGGATCAGCGACCAACTCGCGGCACTCAATTTTTCTCGCAATCAGTCCTGGTGCCGACCATTTTCTCCGGCCAACGCTAAACAGGCGGTCCTGGCGTTCAATGGCGATGTGTATGAGGGGCTGGACGCCCAGTCACTGTCAGCCGAGGTCTTGCGTTATGCCCAGGATCATCTGCGTATCCTGTCGGGCCTGTACGGCGTGTTGCGGCCGCTTGACTTGATGCAGGCCTATCGCTTGGAGATGGGGACTCGACTCGTCAATGCACGAGGTAAGGACCTCTATGCGTTTTGGGGCGGGTGCTTGGCAGAATCGGTTAATGCCGCGGTACAGGCGAGCGGCTCGCCCGTGCTCGTCAATCTCGCCTCCGAGGAGTATTTCAAGGCGGTTGGCGCCAAGCGTGTCGTGGGACGTCTGGTGCAACCGGTCTTTGAAGACTGGAGCAACGGCAAATACAAGGTGGTGAGCTTCTTCGCCAAGCGAGCACGCGGACTGATGGCCCGTTATGCTTTGATCAATCGGGTCGACGATGTGGAGGCGCTCAAGTCATTCGATGACGAGGGCTATGCCTTCGATGCGTCGGCGTCCGAAGGTGAGCGCTGGGTTTTCCGGCGTCGTTCAGCTGCTTAAACCGAGGCGGCGGCACGTTTCGTCGGCCTTGATGATCGGACAGGGCGGCGGCGTCAGACGGTGCCGGGCAAGGCGCAGGAGCAATTTGTCGCGTGTTACCAGCAGGTCTGCTCCTGCGCGCGCGGCGAGGATCAGAAATTTCTGGTCGTCACTGTCGCGGCAGCGGGGCAGGATGAATTGCTCGCAAGGCGCGGCCGGAAGACTGGTAGTCAGTGCCTTGTAGCGCTCGAACAGGGCTGCTTGCTCCGCCGAGGAGAGGCCAAATTCCGGATAGGTGAGAACGCGTTGCAGTTCAGCCAGGCATTCGGGGTCGGTCAGGGCGTCAATCTGGCCGGATTCGATGGCCTCAAGGAGCGGCGCCGTGCTGCGGTCGGCAAAATGCAACATGTCCATGACGATGTTGGTATCGAGGACGAGGCGCAGTTTTTTTAAGGGCGAGGTCTCTTGCATGGGTTTATTCGTTCGCATGAGGGGAGTTTGGGTTGTCGCCTTGAGGCGAGGTGCTTAGAATGTTGCGCAATTATCCGAGGAGCCCTGCACTTTGGGCACTTTTTTCGACCAAACGGAATAGAGCCACGTGCTGAATCTGCTCCAGAGCATCGAAGCAATGTCTGCTTGTCGCGATCGTGAGCGTTTGCCCGAAGCCTTGCTGCAGGCCGTGGGTGGCTTGTTCGGCGAAGGAACGGATATCGGTCTGTTCCGGGTTGAGCCCGGGGTTGATACGCCGGCGCTCAAGCGCATCGCGGGTGCAGGGTGCGAGCGCAACACCCTGGCCCTTTGGCTTTCCTCTCTGGATGCCCTGCCTGCGGACGGCGGGTTTGTGCGCCGCGCGCTTGATGGGGTCGATTGCGGCTTGGTGGCCTTGCACGCCTCGGAACTCTCGGCCGAGCAGATCATCCTCGCCTATGCCCGGCACGCCGAGTTGCCTGGTCAGGATGCCGATCGAGCGGCGAATGGGGTGCATAGTCTGGCACGTATCTACAG
>CAZHFS010000190.1:0-6024 GCA_964531885.1 uncultured Propionivibrio sp. | reverse complement strand
ATGTGCGCGTCGACCTGCTTCTGTTCCTGCTCAAGGCGCTCTTCCTTCTGCTCCAGCCACGAGGAATAATTGCCCTTCCAGGGGATGCCCTGGCCGCGGTCGAGTTCGAGGATCCATTCGGCGGCGTTATCGAGGAAGTAGCGGTCGTGAGTGACGGCGACGACGGTCCCGGGAAAGCGACACAGGAACTGCTCGAGCCATTCGACCGATTCGGCGTCGAGGTGGTTGGTCGGTTCGTCGAGGAGCAGCATGTCGGGCTTGGAAAGGAGCAGCTTGCACAGCGCCACGCGACGCTTTTCGCCGCCCGAGAGGTGCTTGATCGGCGCATCCCAGGGGGGAAGGCGCAGCGCGTCGGCGGCGATCTCCATCTGGTTTTCGAGGTCGGAGCCGGCGGTGGCGATGATCGCTTCCAGGCGAGCCTGTTCCTCGGCCAATTTATCGAAGTCGGCGTCCGGTTCGGCGTAGGCAGCATAGACGGCCTCAAGCTTGGCCTACGCCTCCATCACTTCACCCATGCCCGATTCGACCTCCTGGCGCACGTTCATCTCGGGGTCAAGTTCCGGTTCCTGCGGTAAGTAGCCGATGCGGATTCCGGCAAGGTGCTGCACTTCGCCTTCGTATTCCTTGTCGACATTGGCCATGATGCGTAGCACGGTCGATTTGCCCGAGCCGTTTAGGCCAAGGAGGCCGATCTTGGCTCCGGGGAAAAAGGACAAGGAAATGTCCTTGATGATCTGACGCTTGGGGGGGACGACCTTGCTCACGCGGAGCATCGACATGACGTATTGGGCCATAGCTCTGAAATCGGGTGTTGTGCAAAAGGCGCAAGTTTACCCGAGACATCGCCGCTTGCGCGATACGGCGTCCCGGGAAGCGAGTTTTTCCTTAGTTTTTCTTGGGCTCAGCGCTTGCGTAGCGTCTCGTCGAGGGTGATATCGACCATCAGATCGTTCGACAGTCGCTCAAGGTCGGCAGTCAACGCATGGGCATCGAGGTTGGCAGCTGCCGTCAGTTCGGCGCTGGCATGGAACATCTCGGTGGCCGACATCGGAGCGCTGTCGGTGTGTGTGATGAGTTCCTCGACATTCACCGCATGCCGGGCCAGAACCTGAGTCACTTCGCGAACGATACCAATGCGATCGTGACCAACCAACGACAGCTTGAGGCGACGGCAGCTTGGCTGGGAGGCCACTGGCGTAGAGGTTTCAGCGCGGATACGCAGGCCGGGCAAGGCGGCCAAGGTCGCGTTAAGCGCTTCAATCTCACTTTCAGGAACGTCGATGCAGACGATACCGGCGAATTTTCCGGCGAGGTGCGACATCGATGATTCACGCCAATTTGCCCCGTGGCGGCTGACGGCATTGGCAAGCTGCTCAACGAGTCCGGGGCGATCGTCGCCGATGGCAGTGAGGACAACGGCAATATTAGGCTTGGTCATGGTGCAATCCTTTGCAGTGGTCGAGGGCGGGGCGGATTTTACTCCCAGGGCGGCATGGCGTAAGGGCTAATCCAAGCGCAGCGTCATGATGCACTGTCGTTCGCAGACGCGATCACCGGCGGCGACAAACAGGTCGACCACGGTTCCGGTATGGGGGGACGGGATGTCCAGGGCAACCTTGCCGGTTTCAAGAACGATCAGGGTGTCATCGCGTTCGACACGGTCGCCGGGCAGAACACACACATCGTCGACCGAGACCTCGCCACTGCCGCAGTTGCCGCACGCTTCCCAGCATTCGGGGTATTTTGGGAGGCATATGTCGACAATGCTAGACATGGGAGGCAATCAACCGGGTGGAAAAGATGTGGAGATTGGCGGGCGCCAGGGCATGCGTGTTGTCTGAAGGATGCCACATTCTGGTCATGGTGCGTCACTTAATGCGTATTGCTTACAGACTGTTACGCAAGGACTGTAAAGCAACTACAGACATGGTTCGAGACGGTACCTAGAATAGGCTCGTTGCTTCAGCGTTCCCCCGCTGATCAATGTATGGCCCTCCCTGGCCCATCGCAATGATGGGACTTTCAACCCGTAGCTGAGTGCTGCGGGTTTTTTTTGTCCTGACTACCAAGAAGTTTTGGATTCCTCGCCAGGGCATGCAAACTCAGACGGTCAGGCTGACTTGGCGTGAGCCTGCCGGGACCTGTATTCTCGTTGTATCGTGCTGCAAAGGGAAGTTGTCATGCGATTGTTTGTGGCCTTGCGGCCGCCTGCGGCCGTTGCAGACGCTTTGAACCAATTGGCGGTTACGGCCGCCGCGCAGTTTGGCGGACGGGTGACCCGCGCAGAAACACTGCATATGACCCTCTGCTTCCTGGGTGACGTGCCCGATGAGCGACTGTCTCTCGTCGATGCGGCGTGTCGCTGCGTTGCGGGTGAGGCGCGTTTGAGCAACGGCGGTTTGCTGCATCTCGACAAACTGGCCTGCTGGCCGCAAAAGCAATTGATTTGGGCCGGCTGCCAAACGGTTCCCGAAGGTTTGCCGGAGGTGGCTAGGCGCCTTGCGCTGGCTTTGGAAACGGCGGGGTTTCCCGGGTTGTTCGGGCGTCCCTTTGTGCCGCACCTGACACTGGTGCGACGCGTTCGAGAGGTGTCGATGGCCCAGCCTGAGGCTTGTGCAGATATCTTGTTGGCGACGTGTCCGACGGGGATCGTCCCTTGGTGCGTTAATGAGTTGGTTTTGGTTGAGTCGACCCTGTTGGCCGATGGGCCAGCGCATCGTATCGTGGGGCGTTATCCTTTTGCTTTGGCGTCTTCGGCCGGCTTGGTGGATGCGGGCGATGTGGCAGACGAGGACGTGGCGAGGAATTCGTAGGCTTCGTTGACCGACAAAAACACCTTGCCGGATAGTGTGTTCCAGAGCGGCGATTTCAGGAGTCGATCCTGTACCGGCCCTTTGACTTCGGCAAGATGCAGGCGGATGCCGCGCGCCAGCAAATCGTGATTGAGGTCGCACAGCGCTTCCATGGCCGTGGTGTCGATGCGGTTGACGCCGCTCATGATCAGGACGATGTGACGGATATCGCGCTGCCGCTCAAGCTCGAGGCTAAGTCGGGTTTCGACCGCGTTCAGGTTGCCGAAGAAGAGGCTCTCGTCGATGCGCAGGAACAGGGTTTCGGGCAACGTTTCCGTACCGTAGCGCTCGACGTTGCGGAAATGTTCGCTGCCTGGGATGCGGCCGATGACGGCGATGTGCGGGATGCTGGCGCGCAGCAGTAGGGTCGCCAGGGAGAGACCGATGCCGAGCGAAATCCCCGCTTCGAGGCCAAGCAAAAGGACGCCAAGGGCTGTGCCGAGCAGGGCCAGCGCATCGGCGCGGTCGTAGGCCCAGGCTTGGCGCAAGGCCTTGAGGTCAATCATGCTGAGGGCTGCCACCATGATGTTGGCAGCCAGGGCCGCGAGCGGCAGGCGGGCGAGCCAGGCGGTTCCTGCCGCGACCACGATGAGCAGTGCCACTGCCGAGATGAGGCTTGATGCTGGTGTGCGCGCCCCGGCGGACACATTGATCGCCGAGCGCGACACGCCGCCGCCGACGGGCATCCCGCCGTAGAAGGCAGCGACGATGTTGGCCGCGCCCAGACCGATCAACTCGCGGTTGGCGTCAATGCGTTCGCGACGTTTGATGGCCAGGGCTTGCGAAATCGTGATGATCTGCACCATGCCGACCAGGGTCAGGATGAATGTCGGCACGGCGAGCGTTTGGAGTTCGCTGGCAGAGGGCAGGAAAAAGCTAAAGCCCGCCAGCCCTTCAGCGAGCGTCCCGACGACGGCAACCCCATGGCGCTGGTCGAGGTCGAAAACAGCGACGCTGGCCGTAGCCAAGGCAACAACGAGGAGGGGCATCAGGCGCCCGATGAATGCTGCCTGCTTTGTGCTGAGTCCGAGGGCGGTTAGCGCGTCCGGCAGGGTCTTGCGTGACAGGAGCAGGATCAGCAGGGACGTCGCGCCGATGATGAAGGTGACCGGGTTGATCTGCCCGAACTGGTGCACGATGCCAGTGAGTATCGGCCATAGGTCGTTGCCGGCGATGCGCAGGCCGAGGAAGGCCTTGAGCTGGCTGAACACGATCAGGATGGCCGAGCCGGAAATGAAACCGCTGACCACTGGCCGACTGAGCAACTGTGACAGGAAACCGAGGCGCAACAGTCCGAAGGCGAGAACCAGCAGGCCGGAAAGGAGTGACAGTGTGGCGGCAAGCCGCAGGTATTCGGCGCTACCTGGCTCGGCGAAGGGCGTGAGCAGCGAAAAGGTCATGATCGCCGTGATCGCCACCGGGCCGAGGGCCTGGGTCATGCTCGAGCCAAGCAGGGCGTAGGCGATGACCGGGAAGATGCCGGCGTAGAGTCCGGCCTGGGGGGGCAGACCGGCAAGCAGGGCGTAAGCGAGACTTTGCGGAATGACCAGCACGGCCACGACCAACCCGGCGATGAGATCCGATGGGAACTGGCTACGCCGGTAATTGGCAAGCCAGGCAGGGATAAGGTCGTGGACCGGCATGGCCGGAGGTCAGCGTACGATGCCCAGCAGTTCGACTTCAAAGACCAGCGTGGCGTCCGGAGGGATGGTGCCCGGCACGCCACGGCTGCCATAAGCCAGGTTGGGCGGACAGACAAGGCGCGCTTTCTCGCCAACCTTCATGGTCTGCACGCCTTCCGTCCAGCATCCGATCACACGTTGCAGCGGGAAGGTGGCTGGTTGGCCGCGTTTATACGAACTGTCGAATTCCTTGCCGTCGGTGAGGGTTCCACGGTAGTGCACCTTGACCGTGTCGCTTGCCTTGGGTTGTTCGCCATTGCCGGTCTGCAGAGTAGTGATGCCGATGCCCGTGGCGGTTTTTCGCTCGGCTTTGGCAACGTCGGTTTGCGCCGTTGCGGGAAAAGAGAGCAGGAGGGCGAGGGTGGTGGCAGTACAGCAGACAGAAGAGAGAGTGCGCATGGTGTCTTTGGTATGGATAGGCGCAAAATCGCGCGAGGCGGGAGTGTATCGCCCTCAGAGCAGCTTTTCGATGTCCTCGGCGATTTTTTCAGGTGTGTCGGTGGGCGCATAACGACGGACGACCTGGCCGTTACGGTCGACGAGAAACTTGGTGAAATTCCACTTGATCGCGGTGCTACCAAGAAGTCCGGGCGCGGCGACCTTTAGATGGGCAAACAAGGGATGGGTATTGTCACCATTGACTTCGACCTTGGCGAACATCGGGAAACTCACCCCGTAGTTGAGTTCGCAGAATTGGGCGATGTCCTCGGCTGAGCCGGGCTCCTGTGCACCAAATTGGTTGCAGGGAAACCCCAGGATGCACAGGCCTTGCGAGCGGAAGCGCTGGTACAGCGCCTCCAGTCCGGCGTACTGCGGGGTGAAACCGCAGCGGCTCGCGGTATTGACGATCAGCAGGACTTGCCCTGCGTAATCGCCGAGCGGGACGGAGCCGCCCCCCAATCGCTCGGCCGAAAAGGAAGCGAGAGGATAGAGGGGCTTGGCCATGTCCGTACTCCTAGTTTGAAAACTCCTAGCCTACCCGATTTCGTCCATCGGCACGCAACTGCAGAACAGGTTGCGGTCGCCATGCACGTCGTCGATGCGGTTGACGCTCGGCCAGAATTTGTTGGCAGCGACCCAATCCAACGGGAAAACCGCTTCTTCCCGGCTGTAGGGACGCGTCCACTCGCCAACCACATCCGCCTGAGTATGCGGCGCGTTCTTGAGCGGGTTGTCATCGGCCGGCCAGACGCCGCGTTCGATTTTGTCGATTTCGCCACGAATGGCGATCATCGCCTCGATGAAGCGATCGAGTTCGGCTTTCGATTCCGATTCAGTCGGTTCGACCATGATCGTGCCAGCCACTGGGAAGCTTACCGTCGGGGCGTGGAAGCCGTAATCCATCAGGCGTTTGGCGATGTCGATTTCGGCGATGCCGGTAGCGGCCTTGATCGGCCGGATGTCGAGGATGCATTCGTGTGCGACGCGTCCGTGTGTGCCGGTGTAGAGCACAGGATAGTGCTCATTCAGGCGCCGGGCGACGTAGTTGG
>CAZHFS010000189.1:0-6032 GCA_964531885.1 uncultured Propionivibrio sp. | reverse complement strand
GGCCTCGTCGACAGTTTCCGCCTGTTCGAGCAACCCGAGAAGAGCTTCTCGTGGTGGGACTACCGCATGCTCGGTTTTCAGCGCAACCTTGGCCTGCGCATTGACCATATCCTGCTCAGCGCCCCGCTCGCCGCGCGCTGCACGGCGGCGGGCATCGAGCGCGAATTGCGCAAGCTCGAACGGCCGTCAGACCACGCGCCAGTCACGGCCCTTCTCGGCTCCTGAGACTACGTCCCTCGGGTCAGCCTGACTGCGGCGCATGCCCTTGAGGCCACTCAGGCTCAGAGCGGAAAGTCCGCTGCCCGCGCCCGCGCCTCGCCGGCGAGAAACTCGGCGCGCAACTGTTCGATTTTTTCCAGTGCGCCGTCGATCGCCGCATTGCCGAGCGGCATGCGATGTGGGGGATGTCCCGAAGCCACGGCATCGATCACGATACGCACCAGACGCGCCGGGTCGCCCGCCTGTTTGCCGGAACTGCCGCGCACCTTGTCACGGCGCTCGCCGGCAGTTTGCGCATAGTCACCGATACGCTCGGCGCTCTCTGCCGCCGAGCGCCCGGCAAAGTCGGTGCGAAAACCGCTAGGCTCGACCAGCATGACTTTGATCCCGAGCGGTTCAACCTCCTGCCACAGCGCCTCCGACAGGCCTTCGACGGCAAATTTGCTGGCATTGTAGTAGCCGAGCGACGGCGCTCCGCGCAGGCCGGCGATCGACGACAGATTGACGATGGTGCCGCGCTTCTGCCGACGCATCCCCGGCAGGACCGCGCGGGTCATCGCCGCCAGACCAAACACGTTGATGTCGAACAGGCGCCGGATCGTCGCCTCGTCGCCCTCCTCGATGGCCGAGAAGTAACCGATGCCGGCGTTATTGACCAGCACGTCGATGCGCCCGAAGCGCTGCTCGGCAGCGGCAACGCCAGCCGCGATCTGCCTCCCATCGGTAACGTCGAGCGTAATCACCAAGGCCGCCGGATGGTCGGCAAATTCGGCCAGATCGGCCACTTTGCGCGCACTCGCGACGACCCGGCAGCCATCGGCCAATAACTGGCGCACGAACTCACGGCCGAATCCGCTTGAACAACCGGTCACGAACCAGACCGGGGACTCCTGTTGACTCACTGTGCTCATCGTTCTCTCCTGGAATGGGTTCCGGCAGACAGCCGGCCTGGCGTTCCTGCCAACACGCGCTAGACTCGTAATGATGCGCCAAAACAGGAGATCAGACCATGCAAAAAAACGTCGGTGGAATCGACAAAGGAGCACGCATCGCCGCAGGCTGCGTGCTGTGCGTGCTGGCGCTAGGAGGGACGATCGGCCCTTGGGGCTGGATCGGCCTGGTGCCCCTGCTCACCGGCCTGTTTGGCTACTGCCCGCTCTACCCCCTGCTTGGCATACGAACCTGCCGAACCGAGGAGCCCGACACCGTGCCTAAGGATTAGCCAAGCGCGTTGGCCAGGCGGATGTAATCGGCGACCGCCAGTTCCTCGGCCCGCGCGGTCGGGGCGATGCCATGTGCTGTTAAAAAGGCGTCGTCGCACATGCCCTTGAGGTTATTGCGCAGCATCTTGCGCCGCTGCGCGAAGGCGGCAGTAACCAACGCGGCAAAGCGCGCCGGATCGCGCGCGGTGAGATCGCCCGCCGGCCGGGGAATCATGCGCACTACCGCCGAATCGACCTTGGGCGGCGGATCAAAGGACTCGGGCGGCACATCGAGTAGCCAGTCGGCGAAGAAACGGTACTGCAGCATCACAGATAAGCGACCATAATCGGCCGTACCGGGCTCGGCGACGATGCGCTCGACGACTTCCTTTTGCAGCATGAAGTGCATGTCGATCACCTGGTCGGCATAATCGGCAAGATGAAACAGCAGCGGCGTGGAGATGTTATACGGCAGGTTGCCGACGATGTGCATCTTCTGCGCAGGCTCAGAGCATAGTGAAGCGAAATCGAATTCGAGTGCGTCGCCGGCATGGATCCGCAGGCGCTCTGGCGGATAGCTACGCGCCAGGCGGGCCACAATATCGCGGTCGATTTCGACCACGTGCAAGCGGTCCAGGCGCTGCAGCAAGGGATTTGTGAGTGCCCCGAGGCCCGGCCCGATCTCGACGACACACGCGTCGCGCTGCGGCGCCACCGCATTCACGATATCCGCGATGACTTGCTGGTCAACCAGAAAATTCTGCCCAAAACGTTTGCGTGCTACGTGTTGTTTCATCCTGATACCCTCCTGACACCCCACTCCAAGTGGTTCTGCGCAAGCTAAGCCGCGTCGCATGAATCGACAAGCAAAACGATAAGCACAAAGGGCACGAAGAAATCTTCAACGCCGGAAGGACGAACCTGCGCTCCGAATCAGGCCAAGGCGGATCGGCCGGGCATGCAGACTACCTTGTTATCCCTTCGTGCGCCTAGTGATTTTCGCGGTTAACGCCCTGCAACCCGTGCCACCATCTCGCACGCCTGCTCAACCGCAACGAACAGACTGCCCGGATCGGCACGGCCGGTTCCGGCCAGATCCAGCGCCGTGCCATGATCGACCGAGGTGCGGATGATCGGCAGGCCGAGTGTGACGTTGATACCGTGCCCGAAGCTCGCGTATTTGAGCGCCGTCAGGCCCTGATCGTGGTACATCGCCAGCACGCAATCGCCCTGCGCCAGGCTCGGCGGGGTAAACATGGTGTCCGCAGGCAGCGGGCCGATAAGGCACATGCCCTCTGCTCGCAGACGTTCAAGCACCGGCGTGATCACCTCGATTTCCTCGCGTCCGAGGTAGCCGCCTTCTCCGGCATGCGGATTGAGCCCGGCAACCAGGATGCGCGGGGTGTCGATCCCGAATTTCCGTCGCATGTCGGCATGCAGAATGCGCAGGGTCCGCACCAGCGATTCCTGGGTAATGGCATCCGGCACGTCGCGCAAAGGCAGATGCGTGGTGGCCAGAGCCACCCGCAAGCCGCCACCGGCAAGCATCATCACCACCTGCTGTGTCTGCGTACGTTCGGCAAGGTATTCGGTATGCCCGGTAAATACCATGCCGGCATCGTTGATCACCCCTTTGTGCACAGGCGCCGTGACCATGGCGGCATAATCACCGGACACACAACCGTCGCACGCCCGGTCGAGCAGGCGAAGCACATAGCCAGCATTGCATGCATCGAGCCTTCCCGGCTGGGCCGACCTAGCCAGCGGCTCGTGCAGGACATCCAGCGTTCCCGGCTCGGGAAGCAGCCCTGCCTGCCAGTCGCGCATGGTCACGGGCAAGCCGATTTGCGCGGCGCGTTGGGCAAGCAACCCTCTGTCACCCAGGACAACAAGGCGCGCAGGGGCGGCAGCCCAACGATCAGCTGCCAGATGCAGACACAGTTCCGGACCAACACCGCCGGGCTCGCCGGAGGTGACAACAACCGTCGGCCGCGGGTCACCAGCCATCAACGCTCCTCGAGCCGCATCTCGACATAGGCGCGGTCAAGCGACTGGCGCAACCAGTCCTGGTAGGCCTCATCAAGCTTGCGCTCACGCAGAACCTGACGCGCCGCAGCACGCTGGCGGTCGGATGAAACATCCTGAACACGGCGCTCCATCACCTCGATGAGGTGGTAGCCGAAAGGCGATTTGACGGGCAGGCTGACTTTGCCAATCGGCAGATCATTCATCGCCCGCTCGAATTCGGGAACCGTATCGCCGGGGTAAATCCAGCCCAGATCGCCCCCCTTGGCCGCCGAACCGTCCTGGGAATACAGCCTGGCCAACTCTTCGAACTTCGCACCGTGCTTGAGCCGGTCTAGCAAACCGTCCATCCGGTGCCTGGCATCGGCATCGGAAACGATTTCGTTTACCTTGATCAGAATATGCCTTGCCCGCGTTTGCTGGACTGGCGGCAGCGCGACGCCACCACCTTTTTTCGAAACCAGCTTGACGATGTGGAACCCGTTCGGGCTTTGCAGGATAGGCCCCACGTCTCCCGGCTGGAGGCGTTTGACAACATCGGCAAAAATGCTGGGCAGACGATCCATGGTGCGCACGCCAAGGCTGCCCCCTTGCAAACCATCGGGCGCATCGGAATAGGCAGCGGCAAGTTCGGCAAAGTTCTCGCCCTTGAGTACGCGTGCGTAGATTTGCTCCGTTTTGGCCCGCAGTCGCTGCAATTGCTCCGGGGAGGCTGATTCCGGCGCGCGCAGAAGGATATGCGCCACTTCGTATTCTTCGTTCGAGCCTTTGCTCGGATCGCCGCTCAGGTAGTTGTCGATCTCGCCTTCAGAGATCACCAGTTTGCTTTCGACCTCACGCTCGCGAACCCGGGCAATGGTCATCTCGCTGCGGATGTCCTCACGGAACTTGGCAAAGGAGACCCCGTCCTTCTGCAAGGCATCGCGGAACTGTGGGAGGCTCATCTTGTTAGCCGCGGCAATGCGTTGCAGCGCCCCTTCGAGCTGAACATCATCGATGCGCAGACCAATCTCGCGGGCGTGTTGCAGCTGCACCTTGTCCATGATCAGGCGTTCGAGCATCTGCCGTTCGAGCACGTCGCGCGGCGGCAAGGGCGTTCCCTGGCGCTGCAGTTGGGCAAGCGCCATATTGAGCCGGGTACGCAGCTCGTACAGGGTCACGACTTCGTCATTCACCACCGCCACGATGCGGTCGGCCGGAATCGGCTCGGCCTGGCGCGCAGGTACCTGTGCCTGCGCCGCGCCGGTAAAGCAAATCAGCAACAGAATAAGACGCGAAACAAGGGTCATTCCATTTCCTTCGAAATCGACGGTCAGTAGTTGGTATCGGCCGCAGGCTGATTGATCAGGCCATAACCCTGAACGCTGCGCTTGAGCAGATTGAGCGGGTTCGAACCGATGCGCGAGAAATCGTTGAGTTCAAGCTGCACGAAGAACTGCGTCTTGCTGTTGTCCTGGGTCAGTGCCTGGCGCTGGATCACCCCGCGCAACACCCAGCAGCCCCCATTGTATTCAAGGCCACCGAGCGCCTCGATCATGCGTCCGCCTTGCGACCCGGCAGTCGACAGTTGCGAGGGATTATCCCGAAGCGAATAGTTCAGGCGCCCGACGGCATACAGTTTGCCGGTCAGCGGCCACTGCCCCGAAAAATCGACCTGATCCACAAAGGTATTGGGATCGCGGTTGTAGCGATACGCTGCACTGAACACCTTGCCCGGTTCGGGCTGGTAGCGTCCGCCCATCGAATAGCGCTGCGTCTGGCGGTCCGCCGGGTTGTACTGCCAGGCCACATCGGCATAGACGCGCGGCAACACCTGCCCACTGAACGCCGCGAGGAAGTCGGACTTATGCCAGGGATCGTCTTGCGTGGTTGCAGACGGCACCGCGGGCGTCAGCCCAACCTTGTTGCGCTCGAAGTAGAAGCGCTGCCCCACCATGGCCCGGAAAATTTCGGCGCCGGAGTTCGGCTCGATGAGTCGCGACGACAGCGCCGCGGTCAGCTGGTTGGCATTGCTGAAACGATCCCAGCCGGTGAATTGGTTCTCCGAGAAAATCTGGGCAAAATTAAAGTCAGCCACCCCCGAATCGAAAATCGGGATCTTGTCCTGATTCTTGTAGGGCACATTCAGGTAATACAGGCGCGGCTCGAGGGTCTGGGTGTATTCGCGGCCAAACCATGTGTCGGAACGCTCGAAGGTCATCCCCGAATCAATGCTGAACACCGGCAAGACGCGATCCTGCGACCCCGGGATGCCCACCGCCTGATCCGTCAAGGCATAGTAGGTGGCATTCAGGCCGACTTTGGGCGTGATGTACCAGCCCGGTGTTTCGAAGGGCACCGCGAGTTGCGGGTAGAGTACCGTCCGCTGGCCATCCGGATCTTTCACCTGCACGCCGTTGATCACCTGCCCGCGTTTGGTGAAATTCGTGTACTGCCCGAGGAAGCTGCCATCCAGTCGATCGAAGAGATCCGGCCGGCGAGCATTCAGGGTGAGCTGCGGCAGCATGCGATACTGCTCAAGCACGGGGTTTTTCGGATCGGGCTGCAGGGTCTGGTACTGCTGGAAATTGGCCGTCGCCGACCACC
>CAZHFS010000188.1:0-6050 GCA_964531885.1 uncultured Propionivibrio sp. | reverse complement strand
TGCACCTGCTCGCGCATCTGCTCGATCAGCAGTTTGAGTTCCATCGCGGTCTGGGAAACCTCGCTAACCACCGACTTTGAACCGAGGGTATTGGCCTCGCGGTTCAGCTCCTGCATCAGGAAATCGAGACGCTTGCCACAGGCACCACCGGCCTTGACGACGCGCTCAACTTCGTCGAGATGGGTCGAGAGGCGGGCCAGTTCCTCGTCAACATCAATACGCAAGGCAAATACCGCCAATTCTTGGCGGATACGCTCGTCATCCGCGCTGCCGATCGCCTCAATCAGGCGCTGTTTGAGTTTGTCTTGAAAGGCGGCCTGCGCTGCCGGTATCCGGGGGGCAACCTGCCGAACCAGTTCGCGCATGCGCGCCACCCGCTCGCTGATCACTCCGGCTAATTTTTCACCTTCCCGTGCCCGGCTGGCAGAGAATTCATCGAGCGCCACGCGCGCCAGATCAAGAAACGCCGGCATCAATGCCTCGGTATCCAGCGTATCGTCACCAAACATGCCCGGCCAGCGCAGCACATCGCTCACTGAAAGGGGCGCAGCTTCCGGCAATTCATTGCGGACCTGCGCTTCGAAATCACTCAGGCGGGCGAGCAACTCACCATTGAGCGTCTGCTGCTGGCTGCGCGCTGCAGCCGCCATAAAGCCGACGCGGCATTCGAGTTTGCCGCGCGACAAGCGCGCTGAAAACAGTTCGCGCAAGGCCGGTTCGGCTGCGCGCAGTTCTTCACAGACACGAAACTGGAAGTCCAGAAAGCGCGAATTGACGCTTTTGAGTTCGATATTCAGGACACCTCGCTCGACATCGAGCGTTCGTGCGGCATAGCCAGTCATGCTGTAGATCATGGGCGTTCCGGGACAAGAGCGCCGCGCACCAGCGCGGCCGGGTTCGATAAGGCAGGGCTAATACCGACGAGCGGCGCGCCCGGCTTTACAGTCCGGACGCAAACCCCGAAAATGCAACAGACTCAGATCATAGCCTTCTTCTTAATGGCGCAACAAGCCAACCACGCCCTGCCCGCAGGCTTCCAGCTCGACGCCTACCGGATCGAACGCCAACTTTCGCTCGGCGGGTTCTCCATCGTCTATCTGGCCACCGATGAGCATGGCCAGTTCGTCGCCATCAAGGAATACCTGCCGAACACCCTGGCCCTGCGCAGCGAAGGCGAAATCCGGCCGCAGATCTCTGACGAGCACATGCCGGCATTTCGCTACGGCATGAAGTGTTTCTTTGAAGAGGGCCGCGCCCTGGCCCGCCTGTCGCACCCCAATGTCATTCGCGTGCTGAATTTTTTTCGCGCCAATGACACGGTCTATATGGTCATGGAATACGAGCATGGGCGCACCCTGCAGGAGATGATCCAAAAAAACCGGGCGATCGTCACCGAGAATTTCCTGCGCAACGTGTTCACCAAGCTGCTCAATGGCCTGCGCGAAGTGCATTCCCACAAACTCCTGCATCTCGACCTCAAGCCATCGAACATCTACATGCGCAACGACTACACGCCGGTGCTCATTGATTTTGGTGCCGCACGCCAGACCCTGGCCATCGACACGCCGATGCTCAAGCCGATGTACACGCCAGGCTTCGCCTCCCCCGAGCATTATCGCCAGCGTGAATTGCTCGGCCCCTGGAGCGACATCTACAGCGTTGGCGCCTCGATGTATGCCTGCCTGGCCCAAGCCTCCCCCCAGGCTGCCGACAGCCGGCAGGAAAAAGACAAGCTGACCCCGGCGATGGTGGGCTGGGAAGGGCAGTATTCGGACCAGTTGCTGCAGACGATTGACTGGTGCCTGTCACTCAATCATCTGCATCGGCCGCAAAGCGTCTTTGCTCTCCAGAAGGCGCTAACCGAAAAAGTCGAAATGCCCAAGAAGGTCGCGAACAAAGGCTGGCTCGAAACGCTGGTCGGCCAGTTCCGCAAGAAAGGTTAATCCCCGTGAAATTCACCATTTATCAGGAAAGCCGGCAAGGCAAACGCGCCAATAACGAGGACCGGCTGGCCTACTCCTATTCCCGCGATGCGCTGCTCATGGTCGTTGCCGACGGCATGGGCGGCCATTTCTACGGTGAGGTCGCTGCCCAGATTGCCGTCCAGACGCTGACCGAATCCTTCCAGCGAGCCGCCACACCCAATATCGCTGACCCCTTCCTGTTCCTGCAGAAGTCGATCTCCAACGCGCACAGCGCCATCCTGGATTTTACCGACGCCCATCAGCTCAAGGATTCGCCCCGAACCACCTGTGTTGCCTGCATCGTCCAGGAAAACATCGCCTACTGGGCGCACGCCGGTGACTCACGCCTGTACCTGCTGCGTGACGGCCGGGTCGTGACCCATACCCGCGATCACTCGCGCGTCCAGCTGCTGCTCGATCAGGGCATCATCAACGAGGCACAGGCAGCGCTGCACCCAGAGCGAAACAAGGTTTACAGCTGTCTGGGCGGCCCACAAACGCCAGAGATCGAATATTCCCGCAAGACCCCGCTCGAAGCCGGTGATGTTCTCG
Organism: uncultured Propionivibrio sp.; assembly: GCA_964531885.1. Lineage (GTDB taxonomy): Bacteria > Pseudomonadota > Gammaproteobacteria > Burkholderiales > Rhodocyclaceae > Propionivibrio. The sequence continues at coordinate 3,534 of CAZHFS010000188.1, read as the reverse complement.
CCCTGTGCACCGACGGTGTATGGAGCGCTTTCCCTGACGATATGCTGGCCGTCGCTCTGAAGCGCGAAAACCTGATGCACACGGTGCCGATGCTGCTCGACCAGGCCGAGATCCGCAATGGCCCACATGCCGACAACCTGTCCGTCATCGCCGTGCGTTGGGAGGACAGCTTCATCGACGCGGCCAGTGCCCCGAGTGTCGTGTCCACTCAGACCATGCCGCGCGATACGGTGACAACCAAGCTCGACGCCTTCGGGCGCAACCCAAACTACAAGACCGAACTCTCCGAGGACGAAATCGAGCGCGCCATCGAAGAGATCCGTGCCACCATCCAGAAATATTCGAAATAGGAACTCACCCCCATGCGCCCCAGCCAACGGCAACCTGAGCAATTACGCTCGCTCAACATCGTCCGCAATTTCACCCGTCACGCCGAGGGTTCGGTACTCATCGAAATCGGCGATACCCGCGTGTTGTGCACCGCCAGCGTCGAAGAAAACGTACCCCCTTTCCTGCGCGGCAAAGGGCAGGGATGGGTCACCGCCGAATACGGGATGTTGCCGCGCGCCACCCATACCCGCGGTGCCCGCGAGGCAGCCAAGGGCAAACAGACCGGGCGTACCCAGGAAATCCAACGCCTGATTGGCCGCTCACTGCGCGCAGTGACCGACCTCGTGGCGCTCGGCGAACGCCAGATAACCCTCGACTGCGATGTCCTGCAGGCCGACGGCGGCACCCGCTGTGCAGCCATTACCGGCGCCTGGATCGCCCTGCACGACGCCTGCGCCGGGCTTGTTGCCCAGGGCAAGCTGGCAGCCAATCCGCTACGCGATCACGTCGCCGCAATTTCGGTGGGCATCTATCAGGGAACGCCGGTCCTTGACCTCGATTACCCAGAAGATTCCGGCTGCGATACCGACATGAACGTGGTCATGACCGGGAGCGGGGGACTCGTGGAAGTCCAGGGCACCGCAGAAGGCGAACCATTCTCGCGCTCCCAGATGAACACCTTGCTCGACCTCGCCGAGGCCGGGATCGCCCAACTCGTCAGCGCCCAGAAAGCAGCCATCGCATGAAACTCGTCCTGGCCTCCAACAACGCCAAGAAGCTCAAAGAGCTCGATACCATCCTCGCACCGCTGGGCTGGGAGCTTGTACCGCAAGGGGAGCTTGGGGTTCCGGAGTGTGACGAGCCGCACGTCACCTTTGTCGAAAACGCCCTGGAAAAAGCCCGCCATGCCGCCCGGCTGACCGGTTTGCCGGCGCTCGCCGACGATTCCGGGCTATGCGTCGAAGCCCTCGGCGGTGCCCCCGGCGTTTATTCGGCACGCTATGCCGGCGAACCCAAGTCAGACGCCCGCAACAACGAAAAGCTGCTTGCCGACCTTGCTGGGCAAACCGACCGACGCGCCCACTTTGTCTCGCTGATCGTTTTCGTGCGCCATGCCGACGACCCGCAACCGATCATTGCCGAAGGCGAATGGCACGGCACCATCATCGACGAATACCGTGGTCAGGGGGGATTTGGCTATGACCCGCTGTTCCTCCTGCCCGAGCGCGGCGTAACCTCGGCTGAACTCGACGCCGCCGAAAAAAACCGCCTCTCGCACCGCGGCCAGGCCCTTGCCCGTCTCGTCGAGCAACTTAACAGGCGCTTCGCGGCGCGCAGCTAGGCACGTGCCCCGTATCATCCCCATCCTCCCGGCCGGGCAGTCGGTTCCCACGCCGCAGGCCGGTGGTGGCGAGTTCCTCGCGCCACCACCGCTTTCGCTTTACGTGCACATCCCGTGGTGCGTGCGCAAATGCCCGTATTGTGACTTCAACTCGCATGAAGCCCGCGCCGAAATACCGGAAGCAGAGTACCTCGCCGCCCTTGAAGCAGACATTCAGTATGCCCTGCCGCAAGTCTGGGGGCGGCGCATCGTCAGCATCTTCTTTGGCGGCGGCACACCCAGCCTCCTGTCTGCGGCGGGACTCGACCGCCTGCTGACGACGATCCGCACCCTGCTGCCACTACAGCCCGACGCCGAGATCACCCTGGAAGCGAATCCCGGCACTGCCGAGGCCGGCAAATTCGCCGCTTTCCGCGCCGCTGGCGTAAACCGCCTCTCGCTCGGCATCCAGAGCTTTTCTGACCGCCACCTCGCAGCGCTCGGCCGTATCCATGACGGCGATGAAGCGCGCCGGGCCATCGAGCTTGCCGCGCGCCACTTCGACAATTTCAACCTCGATCTGATGTACGGCCTCCCTGAACAAAGCCTTGACGAGGCACAGGCCGATGTCGAAACCGCGCTCGGCTTTGCGCCGACGCACCTCTCCTGTTACCAGCTCACCCTCGAGCCGAATACCGCCTTCGCCGCCACCCCGCCCGAATTGCCCGAGGCCGACCGCTGCGCCGACATGCAGGAAGCCATCGAGGCCAGACTCGCTGCCGCAGACTTCACCCATTACGAAACATCGGCCTTCGCCCGCCCCGGCCGCCAGTGCCGGCATAACCTCAACTACTGGCAGTTCGGCGACTATCTGGGCATCGGTGCCGGCGCGCACGGCAAACTCACGCGCCACGACGGCGTGCTCCGTCAGATGCGCTGGAAACAACCCAAACAGTACCTCGCCCAGGTCCTTGCTGGCCACCCGGTGCAGGACGAAAGCATCGTCGCCGCTACCGATTTACCTTTTGAGTTCATGATGAACGCTCTGCGCCTCGTGCATGGCTTCGATCCAGCGCTCTACGCCGAACGCACGGCACAAGCCCTGATCGGGATTGAAGCCAAGCTCCGCCGCGCCGAGGCCGACGGCCTACTCGAACGCACACCGGGCCGGATCACCCCGACGCTCCGCGGCCAGCGCTACCTGAACCGGCTTTTGCAAACCTTCCTTTCCGATTAAGCATCGCCACACGTCAGGCCAGCGTCATTCAGCGCCAACCGCGTGTCTTGGCGACTTGATGCCTCTGCATCATTGAGCCAAGGCAAAAAAACGGCGCTGGATTCAGCGCCGTTTCTTCTTGACCGCAAGGCTTATTTCTTCTCGATACCACCAGTCAGTAAGGGCAGGCTGCCATCCTTCTGCGAGCCAAGCAGGCCAGTGCTGCTGTAGATGCCGAGCTTGTGGCGCGTATCGGTGATATCAAGGTTACGCATGGTCAGCTGCCCGATCCGGTCAGCCTGAGTAAACGCCGCGTCTTCAACCTTTTCCATCGACAGGCGCTCGGGCGCGTAGGTCAGGTTCGGGCTCTGCGTGTCGAGGATCGAGAAGTCGTTGCCGCGGCGCAGCTCAAGCGTCACCTCGCCGGTGATCGCACGCGCCACCCAGCGCTGGGCGGTTTCGCGCAGCATCAGCGTCTGCGGGTCGAACCAGCGGCCCTGGTAGAGCAGGCGGCCGAGGCGCAGGCCGTTGATGCGGTACTGCTCGATGGTGTCCTCGTTGTGGATGCCGGTCACCAGGCGCTCATAGACCGTGTGCAGCAGCGCCATGCCAGGGGCTTCGTAGATGCCGCGGCTCTTGGCTTCGATGATGCGGTTCTCGATCTGGT
>CAZHFS010000187.1:0-6054 GCA_964531885.1 uncultured Propionivibrio sp. | reverse complement strand
TGGACTGTGCCTAATTCCCAAGCCTTGTTGATCATCTCGTCGATTGAAGAGGCCTGAATGCATGCTTTAGCGTTGCCTTCGAAGCAGACCATCGAATGCAGAATGGCTTCTCTAAGATCCCCATCACAGCAGACGGCCATGTTCGACAATTTGGGCCGAATGAAAACGTTTTCCGCGATCTTTCCAAAGCCTGACCACAATAAGTCACGGACATACTGGGTGTAGGTGTCCGGCTCGATTTTCCAGTTGTTCGCGACCAGAAGGTGCCATTGGCCATCCCATAGCTCGCTGGCATTCTGGTAGACACGCGGGATGGCCGTATTGACTCGTCTCTGGGCTGTCTCAGAAAGGCGGCAAATCGAGCGGCGTCCCATCGCCTTTGTCGTGAGCCATCCGTCCGCCGCCAATCGGTTCACCGACGAGCGTATTGTTTGCTCGCTGATGCCTGTCAGCGCCCCCGCCTCGACCAAGCTGCCAAGAGCCACGGCGCCGCCGTGTGGCAGCACAAAATCGGCAAATAGGGTTATCAGGACCGATCCAGACCGCCTATTCGCAGCCTGCCGTTCCTCAATCCATCCGGCTATGGTGGTGAATGAAGTTGTCATGCTGTTCTCGTAATTGCCGGTATATTCTCATTTAAGTAGAACTACGTGAAGATTCTCCGGTTTATTTCCCGGTCTTTTCGACTTTATTGCGCTCATCAATAAGTCGTTTTTTCTCAATCTCCAACGTCGTGACGCTCTGGCGAAGTTCTCCTAGCTCTTCTGCCTGGATGGTGCATCTTTCCTCAGCCGCCTTACGCAGACCTTCTGCGGTCTCAAAACGGACCTGAAGGACCGTGATATCCCTCTGCGCTGTGCGTAGCGACTGCTCTGCGTCTTCGAGTTTTGCCTTCAGCCCATCGATCATCGTCGCCTGAGTACCAATTGTGGTGTTCTTCGCACCAATCTCGGCTCTCATGGTGGCGCACTCTTCGCGTTGTTGGGATAGCTCTCGGCGAGCGGATTCCGTCTCTGCGCGGGCCGCATCGATCTGCTGTCGAAGTGCTTGGCTTTCCCGCTTGGCTGATTGCCGTTCGTCATCCACTAGCTTCATCAGCCGGTTCACTTCGAGCCGGTGCGACTCGGCAGCACTGTCGAGCTTCTGACCAGCCGTTTCGAGGGCAGAAAACTGGCGGGCCAGTTCCGCATCTTTATCGGCAATGGTCTGCTGCTGTGCGTCGTTCTTCTTCACCTCGTCGGCCAGCTTGTACTCAAGGGACTTCACTGTGGCCCGGAGGTCAGTAACGATCGATTGCAGTCCACTCAGCTCGCCCTCGGCGCGCAAACGCAGTTGCTCTGCGGCTGCAGCGGCATCGTTGGCCTGCTGGATTCTCGTCTGCCATTCCTCCACCTGGCCTAGAAGCTTTTCCTCCCTGGCTGAGAACTCCTCGGCCGCCATCTTCCGGGAGACCCCCACCATCTCCACCAAGGCGCGGTCGATGATGGGAACAAATTCCTCCGGAATCTCGGGTACCTGGCGCGAGGGCTTGTTCATCCTATCGGCAGCTTCTGCCCAGAACTGGTTTATGAAGCCCTGGACGACGGAATTGCTGCCCTTGCGCCCAATCTTTTCCGCCAACAACTCCTGCACCTTCGGCCGGACTGGGCTTTTTCCCTTGCCGAGCAAAGTGCAGCAGGCCTCTCGGACATCCTCATAGGTAACTGGATCAAAGCTCATTGGTTTCGTCTCCAGACAGTAGCTGCAGGGCCCGCGCCTTCGAAAGGGTGATCGCCGGCAGGGAAGGGGTGTCCAGGACTGTCGATATCGCCTCTTCATCCCCATTACCCAGGCAGGGGGCAATACAGTCGGTGGCCACCATCAACCGTGTCAGCCAACTCGAGTAAAGGAGCGCCACGATGCCTTGTAGGTCGTGCGTATCCACCGGCCCTGCATCGAAGAGGAGCCTGGCCCCATAGGGCGCCTCGATCAGTACAACCAATGATCGGGAGCCGGACGCCTCAGTCGGCTTCTGCACCGCAAGGTAAATCCTTGGCTCTTCGAGGTTTTGAAGCAGCACGCGCAGCGCATCCACCACGGACGGGCAGCGTTCCCCAAAGGCGAGCCGGACATTGAATTGCCGGGTGACTCCGAAAACTTCATGTGCGAAGCCGATCCCCAGGGTTGCCAACGTCTCAATCAAGTTGGCCAGCGCCGCAGGATTGGCCGACAAGGTGAAACGGTTCATGGACATGGCCATACCGTCCTCGATCGCCTCAACGGAGACCGGGTAGCCGATGGCACCGGCGTATTCGCTCAACTGGCGCGGCGTCCATTGCAGAAGCGCCATGCCGACCACCAGCTCAGATTCAATGCGGGGAACACCTTGGATTTTGGTCATTTACGCTGATTTCTCGATTTTTCGTCGTTTTCGGGATGATACATGAAGCGGCTTTTTATGTCCGGTTTATGGTGTTGTCCGGGCTTTATTGTCCGTGTTGTACCGATTATTTTTATAATCGTGCAATAAAGCGCAAAAACGGCTAAGATGACCCCCAGGAAAAATGGGCGGGCCGCAGCACCCTGATGAAGGGGGGTCGGCGACATGCTGTTTGCTGTTTTCAGGAGGATCGATGAACAACTTACCGGTACCGGCCACGAAGAACTCCTTTCCTTCGCGGCGAGACCTCGGGATGGCCATCCACAGTTGGCTAGATGGGTCTCAGGGTACGAACCGAAACCGGTCACCAGGCGTGGTGAAGCAGATCGCCGCAAACACGGACATCGAGGCCATCGAGGCATGGCTGAAAAACAAACGTGGGAAAAGCGAGCACACAATCCGCAGCTACAGGCGCGAGGCCTATCGTCTCTACGCGTGGTCGATTGCCTTTCGAGATAAGCCTATTTCAAGTCTGGATGCGGATGATGTTGGGGATTTTGTTGAATGGCTGGGATCACCAGTAGCCCACAAAACTTGGGATGAGCGGGGCTGGGTCCTGTTCGGCCCGAAGTCTAAGCGTGCTGCATCAAGCGTCCGACAGTCCTTTGTGATCCTTCAGGGAATGTACCGCTGGCTATGCGAAACCGGGTATCTCTCTGGAAACCCTTTCAAGGTTCATGACGGGGGTGCTATCGCGAAGGAAGCTGCCAAGATCGCCAAAGCAAAACAGAGGCGTTTCTTGCCACACGATTTGTGGGTTTGGCTTCAGGCCAACCTGGACACCACCCTATATCCGCCCGACAACCGGGGCGGTGCCTTTGCTGCCTTTGAACGCCAGCGTTTCATCCTGACTTTTCTGTACTGGACTGGCCTGCGCCGCTTTGAGCTTTCAACGGCGGTCATGTCACAAATCCAGCCTGATGGCGACGATTGGGTCATGCTCGTAGTTGGGAAGGGACGCACCGAGGAAACCGCAGACGAAATACTCATCCTTCCGCCGGCGATGGAAGCCTTGCGCAGGTATCGCATTCACCGGGGCTTACCCGGGTTGCCATCGCCGGATGAAGACGAAGTTCCTCTTGTCGCAAAGTCAGATGGCACGGCGATCAGTGACAATTACCTCAATCGACTGCTGAAGGACTTCCTTCGCCGCGTTTCCCCTCATGCTGGAGCGGTCAATTCATCCTGGCCGCATACCCTGAAGAAAGCGACGGCTCACTGGATGCGTCACACCCTGGCTACGCACAATGCCGAGGCCGGCGTCTCCATGCAGACCACAGCGGACCAGCTACGCCACGCATCCCTCCAGACAACCCGGCGAATCTACACGCACGTTGATGCCAGGAAGCGGCGCCCGGACCTATCCAAGCTGATCGATTACAACGAAGAAGATGGCTGATTCAAAGGGGGCTTCACAAGGAAATGGAGTCGTGTAATATAAAAAAAGGTCGTTCGTAACCTGCCGTGCGCTCCCTCAAAGGGATGGCGAATCGAACCGTTTCCTACCCTGCCCTTGTTCAACCACTTGGACGCTCTAGCAGTGGCATGCGCACACCATTGCCTCGAATTTCGCGTCCTTGATGGAGAGAACATATCATGGCAACAATCCTTGACTACCTTGCTGCTGGCGACACTTGCGTTCTGCCAGCGAAGCGCCTTTGTAAGGCACTAAACCAACTCGGACTTTCCGATGCCACCGAAGACGGCATCTATGACTTGCTGGTTGGTGAATTCGATCACCGAGATCTGTTTTACTGCAAGCAACTGACCACACCGGCTTCGGCCGAGCGAACTAACTGGCATCGTATTACCCTGGGTAGTGGAGCCCCTTTGATTCAGGAGCGGCACGACTCCTTGACGGTAGCAACCTCTGAAATTGACGCACTGGCATTCATCATTGAAGAAGTCGATGGAACGCGAACGAGCGTAACCGATATCCGGGTTTCAGATTCTTCAATCGAGCTGAGAAATCAAGACGGCCTGGTCGTTTCCATTGAGCCCATCCGCTTTGAGAATGTCCGTCCGGAATACCGAGAGCGCATATCCCGATCTCTGAAGGGAGTCCGGGGATATGGCGATGAAGACAAGCTGATCCGCCGTTTGCACGACATTCCTGGCCTCGAGGCTATGGAGATAGATCCTGATCGCTCCACTGGCGGACCGCGGCGCGGACCATTTCTCCATACTGCTGCAAGCCTTTGCGCCGTTCTCAGGGATATGCTGCAGGACGCTCTTGGGATCGAGTTGAAGATTCATCAGGCACAAGAGCTTTTTGCCGCCATGATTGGAGCAAACGACTGGCAATCGATTGTTCGTTGCGAGGCTGCCGAGCGCGTATGGATATCGCCGACTTGTCTCTATCTTTTGCCAATCGAACAAGACCCAGAAGCCAGAAATGTCCGGCTGTTCCGGTCCCTACAGGACGCCCTATGGGAATTCGGCCAAACCATGAAAACGTGGTCCGGCGGGCCGCTCAGGATTGATGTCGCTACAACGGTCTCAAGCACGGGGCCCTATATAAGAGCAAACCTTGTAGAAGACTGGAACCGGCAAGAAGCCGAACGTGGCCGCATTGGTGGGTTCTGGGCCTTGCCCCAGGTTTCTCTTGGATGCCCTCCTATCTCTTATCCCGATCAAGAGAAATACGTCAATCTGGCCTCGACCATGCTAGACCGGAGGGCTAATGCCGCGCAGCTCCTGGGTGAGACATTGGGTGCTGGTCCAGTCGGCGCCAATCAGCGGCTCGGTTATTCCGATGAAAAAACCCTTCTAGTTGGGCAGTGGATCATATCGATCAAGGATGGAAAACAGGCAATCGAACGTCGTTTCCACTTTGAGCGTATGGACGAAACTGGCCAGAGGAGGCTAGAAAGCTTTTGGATCAAGAAACGCTGTGCCGCCATCGGGCGAACCGAAGTCACCAAGAAGCTGGCGATCATTGATACGGACGTAAAAATCAATGATGAGCCCCAACACGCTCTGCCACTCGGCAGCTTCTCACCAGACGAGCGCCGTCGGATCTTAAATTTCCTGGGCGTCCACTATTGCCACTGGAGTCTGGGTTGGGACAGAAGCCCATCGTCAGGGGACCTTATCGAAGCGATATGCAGCGCAAAGGAAGAATGATCGACGGCACGTTCCTAGTGCTATACATGAGCATCCATTGAGAAATCGCACACCGCCGGGGAGGAAGCCGATCCATTACGGACGGCTTCCCTTGAGCAGATGCCAAGCGGTGAAGGGTGGGTCATTGACCCAACTCTTACTGCGTCAGCAGCCCCGCCCTTTCATGTTGAGTCAACTGACCTTTTTGCATGTCAATTTGGCCCCATGTCCGCACAACACATTCAGCACATATACGAACCAGCCAATTGCGAAAGCCGGCGATATCGTCGTGAAAAGCAATTGCTCTTCAACGACCCCAGAGTTGTCGGATAGCCGGCACCAAACGTCAAATTGCTGAATTGGAGAATCGAATTCCTCGTTTCTCTTCACCTCCAATTCGATGCGCTGATCTGGACGTTTGATAGTGTTTAAGACTGCTATGACCTGATCTTCAATACGCTCTGTCGCGTCATTCTCGAATAAAGCTCTCCCGAGGACGAACATCGCATCTCCCCCTCGACATATTCACT